>CALKMO010000333.1 GCA_937991785.1 uncultured bacterium
ATCTCCTCGATTTCTCCGAGTATGTCGCCGACGCGCTCGACCAGCTTTGCGCCCTGCTTTATGAGCTTGTGGGGGCCGCGCGAACCGGGAGAGTCTGCCGGGCCGGGCACGGCGAACACCTCACGCCCCTGCTCCGCCGCGTAGGCCGCCGTTATGAGCGCCCCGCTCTTCTCGTCGCCTTCCACGACTAGCGTCCCCAGCGAGAGCCCCGATATGATCCGGTTGCGGCGGGGAAAATTTTCGGCTTGCGGGTCGGCGTCGAGCGGGAATTCGCTGACCAAGGCCCCCGACGCGGCTATCTTCTCCGCCAGCTCCGCGTTCTCGGGAGGATATACGGATGCCAGGCCGTTGCCGAGTACGGCTATGGTCCTGCCCTTTTCGACCGACAGGGCTCCTTCATGCGCCGCCGTATCTATCCCGCGCGCCAGGCCGCTTACCACCGTCATCCCGGCCCGGGCCAGGTCGGCGGCCAGACCGCGCGCCTGCCGGCGGCCGTAGAGGCTGCACCGCCGCGAACCTACTATCGAAATGGACAGCGCATCGTCTTTCAGAAGCGAGCCCCGTACGTAAAGGAGTATTGGCGGGTCGTAGATATGCCTCAGCTGCTCCGGATATTCGGGCGATTCGAACGTAAATATCTTAACGCCGAGCTTTTCGCACCGTTCGATTTCCCGTTCCGCCCTCCCATCCTCTCGGGCCTTCACTATGTCCTTCGCGGCCGCCTCGCGGATCCCTTCGACTTCGAGCAGCCTCTCCAGGGGAGCGGCTGCCGCGGCCGAGGCCGAACCGAACACCCGCACAAGGCGCTTGAATGTCTGCGCCCCCACCTGCGAGGCAAGGTGAAGGATCATGTAGGCGAGAAGATCGAATCCCCCGGCCATGCGGACTCCTGGATTGAAGGCCTGGCATTGTGCGGTGCCGGAGTTTGCCTTCGCGCCCGGCGCCGTCCAGATCCGGACGCGGTCGTATTCGGGCATTATCCTTAGCCGGGCGCGCTCATCGCCGGGTGCGGTCCGGCCGGCCGCGATTCGGAGCCTGCCGTCTTCCTGCGGCCTTCCTCCCCTTCGCGAAGATAGGCCCTGGGGCGCGGCGCATCGGTCGCCGCTCTCCGAGGGCCGGCGTCTCTCAGCCCGCGCATCCCGCGGCGATTACCCGGCCTACGGCTTCCTCGGGCACATCGTCGAAAGTCCGAACCTTGCCCATGCCGACCGGCAGCACGAGGCGTAACCGCCCGTTGCGCGCCTTCTTGTCCCTGAACATCGCTTCCCTGACCGCCGCGGCGTCGGCGCCCGATGCGCGCAGAGGGAGACCGGCGGCCTCCACAAGCTTCTCCAGCCGCGCGGCGTCTCCCGCGGACCACATGCCGAGTTCGGCAGCCAAGCGCCCGGCCATGGCCATCCCTATGGCCACGGCCTCCCCGTGCAGGTATTTCCCGTAGCCTGTCGCGGTCTCGACGGCGTGCCCGAAAGTATGGCCGAAATTCAACGCCTCGCGCGGACCGGATTCCCTTTCGTCCGCCTCCACCACCGCGGCCTTTATCTCGCACGAACGGGCTATCGCCTCGATCAGAACCCTTTCCACGCGCCCGAGCAGAGCGGCCATGTTCGATTCGATGAACGCGAAGAATCCCGCGTCTGCTATGACGCCGTATTTTACGACCTCGGCTATTCCGGCCTTCAGCTCGCGGTCCGGCAGGCTCGCCAGGGTCCGGACGTCCGCCACGACGGCGCGCGGCTGATGGAGGGCGCCTATCGCGTTCTTGGCCTTCGGATGGTCTATCGCGGTCTTGCCGCCGACCGAGGAATCCACCTGCGCCAACAGGGTGGTCGGGATCTGGATGTAATCTATCCCCCGCATGAAAGTTGCGGCCACGAATCCGGCGACGTCCCCGACGACCCCGCCGCCCAAGGCGACGATGGCAGAACGCCGGTCGAGGTTCGTCTCCAGGCATTGGTCGTATAGGAATGAGGCGATCTTCAGCGATTTTGCGCCTTCGCCGGGCGGGATTTCGACGGCGGCGCCCTCCATGCCGGCGTCCCGCAGCGAGGCGGCCAAGGCGTGCCCGTACTTAGGGCCGACATGCCTGTCGGTGACGATGAGGACGCGGCGGCCGCGCGCAGCCTCGGCGACGATCCGGCCCGCATCCCGTATCAGCCCGGGGCCAATGCGGACTTCGTAGCTTCTATCTCCTAGGCCTACCTTTACGATGCGAATACCATCCGGCACGTCTCCGACCTCCCTGCCTTCCCGAGTTGTCCTGCTGCCGGCATCGCCCTTGCGGCATTCTCCGTGCATCTCCGTTCGCAAGCATCGCCGCAGCTTACTTATAAGTCGCCGCTTCCTTCCTTCCTTCCTTCCTTCCTTCTCCTCAAACCGGCCTAGCCTTTGCTGTCCACTCCGCTGCTTCCCAAGCCCTTGCCGCCGCCCTCCTTGCCGTCTCCTTCGTCCTTTACGTCCTTGCCGACCTTATCGTCCTTATCGCCGCCTTCGCCGCATTCTCCGGAGCCGGCTGAGTCTCCGCCTCCGGCTTTGCCGGGTTCCGGGATCTCACCGGCGCCTCCAGCCGCGGATGCGGCTAGGCGTTTTTTAGAGGTCTTCAACATCCTTTCCCGCAGAAATCCCCTCGCGATTTCCGTCCTGCGTTCCTGCCTTTGCGTGTACCAGGCGATGGCAGCCACCGCCAGGCCGATCGCGGCAAGGGCTCCGATCAGCAGCGCATTGGAACCGCCGGAAGGCGGCGGAAGCGTTTCGTACGTCCATGCCGCGTACAGAGGCACATAGTGCCACGCATTGTCCTGCCCGATGTAGGCCCATCGCTGGAGAAAAAGTCCGGTCCACCTTATGCGGTCGGGCAGATCGGCTTCGTCCCTGTCGCGGGCGTTCCTCATCGGATCCGGAACGAGCACGGCGTAGATGTTGTTCTTGTCATCGCGGCAGAAGGCCAGCATGGTATGTTCCACCCCGCTGTTGTTTTCCTCGTCGCGCCACGACAACACTTGGAACTTCCTCAGCAGGGCTCCGTAAAACGTGAAGGGCTGGCCCCGATAGACGGCCGGATTCTTCATAACGTTGATCGCGTTGGCCGGCGCCAGAGCCGGGTTCCCGGTATTGTCGCCGACAGCCTTCTCCCGCCGGGCGCGGAACGCCTCGAGTTCCGCGGGCGAGTGCGACCTGAGGAAACGGAAGCATTTGTACACCGCTGAGGCAGCGGCCTTTATGTTGGAAGCCTCCAGCAACCCCTGCCGCGTCTCGAGATCCGTGTCCCATATCAAGGCGAAGTCGTCGTCGTCGGGATCCAGGTCTTCCTTGAGCGGCTCGAATTTCTCCGAGGGCGGGATGAACTTCATCTTCTCCCATTCCTCCCTCGTCCAGGAGTATTTTTCTTCGGAAGCCGCGTCATCCCTGCCCTTTCGCTTCCCCGCCTTCTCTCCTGCGGCGCCGTCCTTTTTCCCTCCTACGGTCTCGGCTCCGGCTCTTCCGCCGCCTTCCCTGGCCTCTGTCGCCCGGGGGTGCTTGCCGTCGGTTCCCTTCGAGTCCTCTTTTTTCGGCGCGGGATGCTCCTCTCCGCCGGCCTCTCGGTTTTCGCCTTCGCTCGCCGCCGCAGCCTCGGCTACCGTCGGCTTCTCCTCTCCGCCTGGGCCGCCCGCCGCCGGGCGCTCATGCTCGGCCGGGTCCGGAGCGGCGCCGCCCGACTCTCGGGCTCCGGCCTCGATGATCGGCGGCGCGCCGGCCATTTTCGCCAGATCCGCCGCATCAATCCTGACAACCTTGTCCGGACACGGATCGGCCTTTCCCGGCGGCTGCGGATCCGGGCAGAAGGGAGATATCAGAGGGCATCCTCCTCCCGGCAATTCCGCGTTCCGTTTGCGGCCCCCGCCTTGCGAGCCGAACATACTGATGGCGGTCCCGACGATCGCCAGGGAGACGGCTATTCGGATGGCGGGACCGGCCAGCCCATCGTACCACGGCTTGGCTCTGAGGTTCATCCTGGACGGAACGGGAATCGGACCATGGCGGTTCCGTTCCCCGATCCGTTCGTTTGCGCGAAAACCGGGAAGTTCCACTTTTAGGCCCTCCGACTTCGGGCGCGGGATCGCCTCGCGCCCGCCCGCTCCACCGTTCGCTATCTGGCCGATTCTCCTTCCGCGCCTCTCGCGCCGACCGCGGTTCCCGGCTCCCTTGCGAGATTTACGCGAACCAGATCCCTGCGGGACCCTTTAGGGGATTCGGGCGCCGCAATCCCGCCGCCGGCCGAGGGACGCGGACGGGCTTCGGCGCGCCGAAAGCTCCGCCGCCAGCCGCCGGGAATAAGAGAACGCCTTACAGGCTGCGCCTGCCGGATCCTCGTCGTGCGTGTAGAGTTCCCACGTGACCGGTCCGTCGTAGGATACGCGATCCAGGGTCTCGAATATACTCCCGAAATCCATGTCTCCTTCTCCGGGCGCCATGTGGTAGTGTTTCCGCCCGGCGATGTCCTCGATGTGAATGTTAAATATGTGGCCCCGCAAACTCTTGATCGCCATGCAGGGATCTTCCCCGGCGACCGCGACATGCCCGAGGTCGAGGTTGGCGCCGAACCTGTCGTCGCAGACCTCCGCGATCAGACCGGCCATCTCGGAGGTCCTCTCGATGTAAAGCCCGGGTTCGTATTCGAGCGATAGACGGCATCCTGTCTTGTGCGCCTCGTCTAACAGCTCCCGAACGGCGTCCAACAACAGCCTGCCAGCCCTGTCGGGGGGCACGCCGTTCAGCGCCTTGCCCGACGTAAGGCTGACGTTTTTCGCCCCGATTTCAGCGGCCAGCTTCATGGCCTTCTTAGTGTATTCGATCCTCCATCGCCTGAATTCGGCGCGGCGGCTTATTATTGATGGTTCGAAGACCGGTTCGGGCGGGCAATCCTTCCAGAAGCCGGACGTGCAATTGGCGTTTATGTTGCTGACGAACATTCCGCGCGAGCGGAGCTTCGATGCGAGGCGTTCGATCCTGCGGCGGCTGAAGCGCTCCATCCATGCGTGTGGTTTGTCGGCCAGGATCTCCACGCCCCTGAAGCCGGCCTCGGCGATCAGATCCACCGCCTCCTCCAACTCGAACCTTACGAAGGCATTCGTGCTGAACGCGAAATTCGCTATCGGCGGCATCGCTGTCCGGCCTCCTTCGGCCCCCGTCGCTTTCTTTCCCACTCCGGACACCCTGTACGGCATGGCTGGCGGCGCCCTTCGCGGCTGACGCCCGGTCCTCGTAGTAGGTTCGAACTCTCTCCTGCGGCCGGACCAGCCGGCGGATCCCACCCCCAAGCTTCCGAAGATGCATGGTCCTCTCAACGATCTGCCTGGGCTGTGCCGGCTGCGCACTGCCCGGCTTCCGCTAATGCAGGCCCGAATCCCCCGCCGCGTATCAATCCTGCATTATCTTAACGGATTTTCTGGCGACAGCTTGCGCATTTACGGCAAAGCCCGCGGCGTCGCCTGCTCATGCACGATCTCTGCGCGCGATTGCCTGTCGCGCCCGGGGTTGCGGCATCCGGCCTTTTCGCATAATACGGCTTGTTTTTTTCGGCCTCTGGATACGGCGACCTTGAAGCGGCGGGCGGTTACGGCTGGCGCCGGTTTCTTGCCTGCTATTGACGCGCGACCCCGCGCCGCCGTCAGGCCCGACCGGCGGCTCGTTTCCGGCCTCCGGTCCTTGCCGCCCCGGCCTTCGCTTTCGTCTCGGCTCGGAGCCATCTCTCGTAAGGTTCGTACGCTTCCTCCGCTCGAACCGAAACTATCTCAGGCACTTCGTACGGATGCAGCCTGCGTATCCGCTCCATCAGTTTCCCGACCAGTCCGCGCCTCGTCTTCATTATGAGCAGCGATTCATCAGCCTTGTCCAGTTTGCCCTTCCAC
The DNA here is from genome assembly GCA_937991785.1 of uncultured bacterium. Classification (GTDB taxonomy): domain Bacteria; phylum Planctomycetota; class SZUA-567; order H5-PLA8; family CALKMO01; genus CALKMO01. Next base: position 5,886 of record CALKMO010000333.1, read on the forward strand.
CAGTATAGGCTTTTAAGTCCGCCGCATATCCCCGCGCACGCGGCAAGCCGCTCTTCAACCACGGTCCTCGCGATCTCCTCCGCCTTCTCAGGCGGAACCGTACAATAGACGATGCGCATTCCGCTATCTCCTCCTCCGCTTTGATGCCCGACGCTGTATCTCCATGGCCCGCCTCCGCCTCAAAGGATGGTTCCGTTTGGGGAAGGCCGCCAAGACATGCTCGATCCGCCGCCGCGCGATTTTTCGCGGATAGCGCGGTTGCCGCGCCATGGCGGAAAGGCGCTACGGAGGTTCGGCTTATGGTTGTACGGGGCCGTTTGGCGCGATGCCGGGCTCGCGGTACTGCCGCAGCCGGGTTCCGGCGGTTAGGGATCGTCATCCGGCTCCACGCTTGTCCGCCCGTCCCTCCTGCGCTTCGCCTGGGTCCTTGTCGGACGCTTCAGGATTTGCTCCGCCGGCGTCCGCCCTTTCGGCGGAGTCCGGGCCGCTCCTTATTTTTTTCTCGATACGGCCCTGCGCGCCGCCTCGGCTATCCAAGGAGCGGTCAGGCGGTACTTTTCGAGCAGTTCCTGCGGGCCGCCGCTTTCCGCATAGGTGTTGTCGAGTCCCACGAATTCCATGGGCACCGGGCAAAGGCGCGCCAGCGCCATGGCGACGCGCGATCCCAGACCGCCGTCCAGCAGGTGTTCCTCGGCTACGACCACGGCGCCGGTCTTCCGGGCCGCCGCGGCGAGCGCCGTTTCATCCAAAGGACTGACAGAATACGCGTCAACGACGCAGACCGACAGGCCTTCGTCCTCGAGTATGCCGGCCGCCTTCGCGGCCTCGGCGACCAGCAATCCGTTTGCGACTATGGTTGCGTCCGTTCCGTCGCGGAGGATCTTGGAACCTCCGATCTGGAATTTCTCGCCTTCCCTGTACACCTTCGGGGCTTCGGCGCGCCCGAGCCTTATGAATGCCGGGCCCACGTGCTTGGCCGCGGCGACCACCAGCTCCTCGGCGGCCGTCTCGTCGGCCGGCACAAGCACCGCGAAACCGGGCAGGGCCAGCGCCAACGCCACGTCCTCGATGCCCTGCTGGCTCGGTCCGTCTTCGCCGATCGAGATCCCAGCGTGCGTGACCGCCACCTTCACGTTGACGTTCGGATATGCCACGCACATCCTCAGCTGGTCGAACGCCTTGTTCATCAGGAAGCACGCGAAGCTCGATATGAACGGAACCTTGCCGGAGGAAGCCAGTCCGGCCGCGATTCCGGCCATGTTGGCCTCCGCTATCCCTATATTGAAGAACCTGTCGGGAAAGGCCTCTTGGAACTTCGACGTTCGGGTGCTCTTGCTCAGGTCGGCGTCGAGCACCACAAGCTCGGGCATCTCCTTGCCGAGACGCAAGAGCGCCTTGCCGTAGGCGTCCCTGGTCGCCTTACCCGTCGGGAATTCGGTTTTCGGCATCAGTCCGGTCCTCCTCCGCCGTCATCGGCCGTTCCGCCCGGCCGCCGTCCTCCGGCCGGCCGCTTCTCTGCACGCCCTGTCGCTGCCAACTGTCGTCCTCCGCGTCCGCCCGCTTCCCGCAGTCCCATAAGGCGCGGGCCGCCTCGCGCGCCGGCATCATTCGAGGCGAAAGCCGCATATCGCTCAGGCGCGGTCCAGTTCGGCCAAGGCCTTGGTCAGTTCGTCCTTCGTAGGGGCGACGCCGTGGAACTTGACCTTGTTCTCCATGAACGATACGCCCTTGCCCTTGATCGTGTGCGCGATTATGACCTGGGGCTTTCCGCGAACCGCCGCGGCCCGATCGAAGGCCTCGATTATCTTCTCCATGTCGTGTCCGTCTATGCTTTGGACGTCCCAGTTGAAGGCGCGCCATTTGTCCTCGAGCGGCTCGAGGTCCACGATGGCCTTGACGAAATCGTCGAGCTGTATCTTGTTGTAGTCTACTATAGCGGCGAGGTTGTCGAGTTTTTTAGCTCCGGCCCACATGGCCGCCTCCCATACTTGCCCTTCGTCGCACTCCCCGTCCCCCAACATCACGTAGGTCCGGTAATTCCTGCCGTCCATTTTGGCGGCCAAAGCCATGCCTATGCCTACGGAAAGCCCCTGGCCAAGCGAGCCGGTGGATGCCTCGAGGACCGGCAGCTTTCGTTTATCCGGATGCCCCTGGAGCGGGCTGCCGAGCTTGCGCAGCGTCTTCAAGTCCACGCCCTTCAGGTACCCGGCCTCGTAAAGCGCGGCGTAAAGCGCCGGGCAGGCGTGGCCCTTGCTTAGTATGAATCTGTCCCTGTCGGGCCATCCCGGGTTTGCCGGGTCATGGCGCATAACGTGAAAGTAAAGAACCGCCAACAGGTCCGCTGCCGACAGCGAACCGCCGGGATGTCCCGACCCGGCCTCGGCAGTCATGATGCAAGACCATCGCCGTATGGCTCTGGCCTTATCCTTCAGCAGTTCGAGTTTCGCCGAATCGCAAGGCATGGTCTGTTCTCCCTTTCCCTTATGGCGACTGCCGTCGCGCCGCGCCTTACCGCCTCCTTTTAGCCGCCCGCCGAACCGCAGAGAGGAATCGGGAGGACAGTTTAGCGGTCGAACCGGGGACTTCAACATCCGAAGCCGCCGATCATCCCCGTGTTTCTCCTCCCATGTTGCGTAGATGTCGGCGGCGGGACATCCGGCGCCGGCAGGTTTTAAGGAAGCGTATGGGCCGGCGGCGCGCCGGACCCTTTCCGCGCTCGCCGGCGGAACCTATGATCGTCTTCATTGCCGATTCTCTTCCTTGCCGTTGCGCCGCAGCGGAGGCCTGTCCTAAAGACGCCAGACTTCCTTGCCCGCCGCCGCGTCCAGCGTGCGCGGTTATAGAGATTCATCAGCCTGGGGCCATACCGGCCAAGCAAATTTTGCGTGTCAAACGCAGCATTTTTCAGCATCTTCAGCCAGCGGCTACCGCGAAATCCGCGGTATTCTTCCCTATGAAACTCGGAGTCGCCCTTTTAGCATCTCCTTTCGCATTCGGCGCAATTCCGTAGGCTGAGTCCCGCCGCCTCCACCGGATTGGGCATGGCCGTAATCAGCGGCTCTCTTTCCGCAATACGCGCCCCTTACGACCCGAACCACTCGTTCCTCTCCGAACCTCAACCCGCTTGGACTTGTCAAGCTGCGAGCCGTTTGTATCGAAATCCGTCCGTGCTTGATACGGACGACCGGCCCGGCAGTGCGTCGTGCGCATCATGGCCGGGCCGCGCAACGATATGCGATGCGGTCCGTTCGCACGCCGCATGAATTTCCTATTCGTAGCCCTCGGCGAGACTCACATAATAATATTCGCCGCAACATGTCTGTGCGCGCGACATGTGCGGTCCACCAGCACCACATACTCCCTCTATATATATAAAACGGGAAAAATCGCCGTTTTCCCGGAGGGAACAAATGCGGCTTGCGGCGCGTTTTTTATAACCCATTGTCGAGCAAGGGGTTGGGAATCTGCACTCAAGTCTTTGAAAAATAACGAGTTGCAACTATTTTCATGGGAGACGCAAAAATTTTCCCGGATTTTTCCCGGGCAGCACGGAATTAACGGGGGTTTGCCGGGCGGATTCAGCCCGCGCCTTCTGCAAAACTGATCATGGCAATGTGGAAAACACGGGTGTTTGCGGGCCGCCGGCCGGCAGATATCGCCGGACCGAGTGCTTGTCCCGATGTTGGGATGCTCATGTTCGACCTACATCGGACTTGCGCGCGCCGATAGTAGGGGGACAATCGCCGCGGTTCAGCATTTCTTTTTTCGCGGCCCAGGTGTAACCGGGACGGATCCCGGCGCATCTAACCTAAGCGCGGGGGGGGGAATGGCAGTGGGTGTAGCGAAAGGAGCCGCATTCGGCAAAGGCGGCCGCGGGTTTTGGGAGAGCGACGAGATGCTTGCAGCCGAAGCGGCGAGCGGTCGCATGGAAGCGCTTGGTAAGATATACGAGCGGTACAGCAGGCCGCTTTACAACTTCGTCGCCCGCATGATCGGGGACGCGTCGCAGGCCGAGGATGTCGTCCACGATGTGTTCGTATCGCTGCCGGCAAAGGCGCGCAGCTTTTCCGGCAAGTCCGCTTTCAGCACGTGGCTGTACGCCTTGGCGACGAACGCCGCCAGGATGCAGCTGAGGAAGGCGGCGGCGCGCAAGGAGCGGCCTATGAACGGAGTCGAGGAGCGCAGAGCGGCGGAAGGAGAGGATCCAATCGAGGCGGCGGACAGGCGGGAGAAGGTTCGGAGGGTGCGGGAGGCGCTGGGCAAGCTCACGGAAACCGAGCGGGAGGCGTTTCTGCTCTATTGGTACCAGGGGCTCGCATACGATGAGATAGCGCAGGCGCTGGATATCAACGTCGGCGCGGCCAGGCTCCGCGTCCACAGGGCCCACGCGAGGCTCGCCGATCTTCTGGGCGCCTGACGGCGGAGCGTAGGCGGCCCGGCACAGGACGGAAGCGATAAATTAGGCGTAGGGGGAAGGTATGGATCCAAAGTGCAGGGATTACCAGCTTAAGATAACCGACCTCGCCGCGGGGCGGCTTTCGGAGGAGGAAGCGAAAGAACTCCGGGCCCATATCGCCGAATGTCCCGACTGCACGCTCTTGAGCGGACAGCTTGCCCGCGCTGCCGAGCTTCTGCGGCACGACTCGGATTCCGATCCTCCCGCGTGTTTATGGGACCGCATCGCTGAGGACGTAAGGAACCCCAGGGCCGATAGGATGCCGACGCAGGAGGTCGAGCCCGTCAGGGTCCGCGCCCCGTTTCCTATGGCCGGGTACGCGGCCGTCGCGGCGGCTGCCGCGGCGATCGTGCTGCTCGGCTGGCTTGCCTTACGCTCGAACGAAACGGCGCCGGACGGCCGGCGGAAGCCGATGGAGACGGCGGCGATTGCATCCGGCGCCGGGACGGGAAGGCAGGCCGCTGGCGCTCCGACCGCGCACGGGGACGCGTCCGCCGGGAAGCCGGGACCCGGCGCGTCGGAAGGACCGGCAGCGGGAACGAGCGGAACGAGGGGCAAGGAAGGCTCCGAGACGGCATTGGGCGGGACCGCCGTCGCCGGCAAGTCCGAGGCGAAGCGCAGGCTCGCGAAAGTTGACGATTCCGAAGGCATGAGGATCGAGCGGCTCCGCGGTGGACTCGTCTGCCGCGGCGCCGCCCGGCCGGCTTGGCGGACTTTCGTGCCGGGCGAATCGCTGCCGTACGGCGCCGAAGCGCGGCTGGCGCCCGGCGCGATGGTCGAGCTTGCCTTCGCGAGGAGCCGGGTGCGCATAGCCGGCCCGGCGTCTTTCAGGCTTTCGAAAGGCGAACCCGGCGCCGGAACCGGCCGGGAAGCGGAGATGCCGGGTGCCGGCGTAGGCGGACCGGGCGCGGGGCCGGATAGGGCCGGCGGGGAACGCGGAACGCCCAGATGCCTCGATATGCGCAAGGGCAAGGCGCTGGTCTGCCTGTCGAAGGGCGAGGGGCCGTTCGAGGTCCGGACGCCGCGGGGTACGGTCGAACTTGCCGGGACGGTCGTGGAAGTCGAGGTGCCGACGGAGTTCGCGGCGGTGGCGCGCGTAAAGGAAGGCAAGGTCCTGGTCCGGGCCGCCGACGGCTCGGCGGGAGGCGGCGGCGGGCCGATAGCGCTGACCGAGGGGTTCGAGGCCGCCGTCGGGAAGCCCGATCCCGCCGCGGCGGCCGTGATCGGGAGGGAGAGGTACGAGGCTATAGCTGCCGCCGAAGGGAAGCCGCGCGCAGTTCCCGCCGGCGGGATAGGCGCCTGGGCCGCTGAACTGGACGGGCCGCCGCCTGGGACCTCCGCATCCGTCGGACAGCTCCTGGTCCGCGACGGGCAGGGGCGCGAATCCTCCCCGCTTAAAGTCGGGAACCTGGACGTAAAGGTCGAGATAAACGAAAATTTCGCCCTTACCGAGGTGGACGAGACGTTCGTGAACGAGGCCGACCGCATCCTGGAAGGCACGCTCTACTTCCCGCTGCCCCCGGGCGCCTCCATTTGCAGCTTCGCCATGTACGTTGACGACGAGCATCTCGTGGAAGGCGAGGTGGTTGAGAAGCGGACGGCGCGGGCGATATACGAGTCCATCCTGCGAAAGCGACAGGACCCTGCGCTGCTCGAATGGATGGGCGGCAACGTCTTCAAGACGCGCATATTCCCGATACCGGCCAAAGGGAAAAAGCGGATCATCATGCGCTACGTCCAACTGATACCCGCGTTCTTCGACGAAATGCGGTACGTATATCCCATCCGGTCCTCGCTGATCTCCGAGGACCGGCCCATCGGCCGGTTCTCGATAGAGGCCGTCGCGCGGTCTTCGATGGGCATCCGCAACCTGCGCGTACCGTCGCATCCGGGGATCAAGCCTGCTTTCCCCGAGCCCGGCTCGGGCAAGGCGTCTTTCTCCGCCGAAAATTACGTCCCTGACGCCGATTTCGTGCTCCTTTTCAACAGGTCGCGCGGGGCCGAGGCGTACCTGATGTCGTACGGCGGGAAGGGCGAGGATCCTTACTTCATGATATCCGTTCAGCCCGAGGTGTCCGAGGACGCCTCCGGCGCGCCGCGGATCGGCGACCGCGACTACGCGATAGTCGTGGACACTTCCGCCGGCCGCACGCCCGCCGACATGGCCGCGCAGGAGACGATACTTAGGACGCTGCTGGAAGAGATGGATCCCGGCGACAGGGCGTCGGTGGGGGCGTCCGACGTCGGCGTCCGCTGGCTGACCCCCGGGCTGCTCGATCGCCGCGACTCCAGGCTTCATGCCGCCGCGCGCGCGATGGGAGGGGAGCTGCCGATGGGCGGGTGCGATCTGGCCGACTCCCTGAGGACCGCGGTCGAAT
>CALKMO010000334.1 GCA_937991785.1 uncultured bacterium
GATGACGGTAACCAGACCACGGACAGCATTTACGTCGAAGATTATTTTGGTGGTGTCACACTGAATTTTGGAGCGTTTGCAGCGATCGATCCGGGCCTCGGATTGGATTACGTTTCACCTAACCTTATCGAACGGTTCCTGTTCGAAGAGGCCGAAGGGGCCGTTCCAGACCGCCGTCTTCGGCTCGCCGGTCCTGCCGTAGGATTCGGCGAGCAGCCTGAGCAGCGGGCCGGGCGCCACGTCGCGTATTCGGAATCCGTCCGGTATCCCCTGCGCGGCGTCGAACTCCTTGGCCTCGCCGGAATCCGAGACCGCGACGACGGCGGTCGGCAGTATCAGCCTGCCGCCGGCCTTCTCCGCCGCCTTGCGGGCTACCGCCGCGTCGGCTTCGGCGTCCGCCGCCGCCCTCTTCAGCGGATCGCTCCCGGCCTTCAATCCCTTGGCTACCAGGAACGGATAGAGCATCGCGCCGCCGATGACGAGCCCGTCCAGCTTAGGCAGCAGGTTCTCGATAACCTTGATCTTGTCCGCCACCTTCGCCCCGCCCATGAAGGCGTAGTACGGCTTCGCCGGCGAGTGCAGGAGCGCGTTGGCCAGGTAGTCTATCTCCTTCTTCACCAGGATCCCAGCGACCGCTTTCTTCTCCTTGACGTACTTCGCGACCTTCGTGACGGATGCCTGGTCGCGGTGCGCGACGCTGAACCCGTCGAGCACGTATATCTCCGCTCCGGTATCCTCGGCGATCGCCTTCGCCAAATTTTCGTCCCCCTTCTCGTCGCCGGGATGGAAGCGGGTGTTCTCGAGCACGAGGAACTGCCCCGGGCCGAGCTTCTTCGCGGCCTCGCGCACCTCTTTCCCCGCCGAGGCGCCGACGAACCCGACGTCGTCGTCGGAGCAGACTGTCTGCTTTTCCTTCAGGATCTCGCGAAGCCTGTCGGCGACCTTGCGCAGGCTCAGCCGTTCCACGGCGATCTTCTTCGCCTCCTCCTCGGATTTCCCTTCCTTCTTGAGCGCCTCGATCACGTCCTTCGGCCGCTCGTTGTGCGATATCACGAACGTTACGGCGCCTTCCTTTGCCAGCAGCGACAGCGTCGGCACGGCCGCCTGTATCCGCGTGTCGCTCTTTATCTCGCCCGTCTTCGGATCGCTCACGTTGAAATCGGCCCTGACGAGCACCCTCTTGCCCCTGAGCTGCCCCTTCAGATCCTCGACCGTCATCTTGCTCAGCGCGCCCATCTTTTCCCCCTTTCCCTGAAGTCCCGATCCGATGCCCTTCCATCTGGCCGGCGGCGATAAAACCGCTCCGGACCCCGGCCCGCGCCGATCTCCCGATCCGTTCCGCGGATCCCTGCATCAGGCCCGAATCTGTTCCGGTTCTTCCGGACCGTTCCCGGTCCAACGGCGGCGGAATTATATCAGCCGCCCCGCCGGCCGAAAGCTCAATAGCATCCCTTTCGACGGCGCAGCCGGCTCCCATTCCCGAAGCCGGCCTCCGCCGGAAGAGTTTCGTTTGCCACGGCCTGAGTACCGGGCAATAATTACGGGGAAAGGGGATCCGGTATCCCGGCGCGGAGGGCGCTTCTCGAATGGATTCTCGCGGCCGTCTCGCGCATTTTTTGCCGGCCCGGCCTGCGGCCGCAAGGCCGGCGGAGGCGGCGGATCCGCTCTCTCGGAATCCGCGCCTCTCCTCCCGGCGCGATGCCGCCGCGCCCGCCGGCCCGATTTTCCTCCTCGCTGCGCTCGCGGCCGTCCACGGCTTCTTTGCCGCGGGCGCATCCGCCCCCGCCGCCGAAGGCGCCACGCTGCTTCCGGACGGCGGCCGCTTCGCCCTAGGCGTCGAGTACATGGTCCCGCGCCTGGCCGAAACCTACGCCAGGACAGGCGTGGTCTGGGCGAAGGCCATGGGGGACGGTCTCTCCTGGGACGATATCGAACCGGACCCGCCGGCCGACGGCAGGCACAAGTACAACTGGGACTACCCGGACAGGCTCATCCTCGAATACCAGCGCGCAGGCTTCCGCCACTTCCATGTGTACGTGAAGAGCAAGAACCGGTGGGCCTCCACGAAACCGGTCAGGCTCATAGCCGGCGGCAGCTCGCTCCCAAGGCCGGAATGCATGAACGATTACGCGGCCTTCCTCCGCGCCCTGGTGCGCCGGTACGACACGAAAAGCCCGGACCGCGTGCCCGGCCTGCTGTACCCGGTGGAGTGGTGGGAGATAGAAGCGGAATGGGGAACCGGCTTCTGGCAGGGGACGGTCGAGGAATACCTGGCCCTGCTGAAGGTCGCGTATCCGGCCGTCAAACAGGCCAACCCGAACGCAAAGGTGATCCTGATCGGCTTCTTCCTCGCCGGGCTTTTCGAAGGGCGCCCGGACCCGAGGGACATGCCGGCCGCGCTGGCGGCCATGCCGGCGAAGCGGCGCGCGATAACGAAACAGTATCTCGAGGAAATGAAGGCGCTGCTCTCGCACCCGGAACTGTTCGACGCGGTGGAATTCCACTCGCTGAGCGACTGGAGCGAAATATCCGGCATGACGCGCTTCATCCGCTCGGCGATGCGCGAGAGAGGCTACGAGAAGCCGATATGGGTCGGGGACGTCAATTACACCGCAAGCCCGCTGGTGTTCTGGGATATCCCCGTGCCGCCTTATGTCGAGGCCCAGCTTCCCCGCATCCGCGCGACGCTCGACGCCCTCGCCTCTCCCAGGCACCCAAGGCACGCCGAAGCCATGGCGTGGTTCCGTGCCGAACAGTCAAGGGGATTGGTAAAGAAGGCGGTCCTCGCGATGGCCGAGGGCGCGGCAGGCATAAACATCGGCAACCTTGAGGACTGGGGCATTTTCTCCTTCGCGCCGAGACTCGCGGGTACGGCCGCCTTCCACGGAATGATCGAGACGAGCGGCATCCCGAGAAGGCCGGGCGAGCCGCGGCCGGCCTGCCGCGCGCTGGAATTGATCGCACGCAGGCTGGGCGGATTCTCGGGCGTGAAGGCGCTGAACGCCGGGGCAGGCGTCCATGCCTACCTGTTTGCTGTCGGCGGGCGAAAGATATGGACCGCGTGGTACGACGACGGCAGAAGGTACCTGCCGGGCGACGCGGAACCTTCCGCATCGGTCGAACTCGATGTGCCGTCCGGACGGTACGCCGTCACGGAAACGCCGACGAAGCAGGGCGAAACGGCCGGGGAACGCATCGTCCAGGCCGTCGGCGGCAGACTAAAGCTGAATCTCGGCGCAACCCCGCTTCTCATCGAACCGGTCGAGGGAAGGCGCTGAACCGCAGCGCGGCATCCAGGGATCGAAGGGTTCCCGCCGCCGCTTCCCGGTCCGCCCTGCGGGACCCGGCGGGGTTCAAGGGCGCGCAAACGTTCTTTCCGATGAAACCGCGCCGGACTCTTCCTTATGGCAGATACGAAAGGAGCCGGGCGCGGCGCGGAATGCGCGCCCATCCCGCGCCCGCGGCGGAATGCGCCGCCGAACCGATGCGCGCCGGCCTACCGGAAAGACTCGACCAGTATGACGGGCGTGTCGGATTCCTTGCGGATCTGCAGGACGCCGGAGACTGAGACGTTCTGCCCGGCGCGCGCGATGAGGGCCTGCTTCCGGTTGTCGTCCAGCTTCGACAGGTCAAGGTGCCAGAAGCCCTGGCGGGCCTTGTCCAGACCGTAGATGTCGAGGCCGTTTTCGTCGGTGACCTTGCAGAGCTTGCCGGATTCAGTGATCGGCTTGCCGTCCATCTTCCCCTTGTCTCCCCAGAGCTGGGTAACGATGAACATCGGCGCATCGCTGCCGCGCTTGAC
>CALKMO010000335.1 GCA_937991785.1 uncultured bacterium
GACACCGAGGCCTGCGGCCTCGAGCCGCTCCATGGCCTCGAGCGCCGCGGCCGGAAGCCGCCCGCTCAAGGTGAGCGTGTCGTCGATGTCGGTGAGGACGAAGCGTATCCCGCGTTTCGCGTCCGCGGGGAATTCCCGGAAATCGCGCATGCGGTGCTACCCCCTTGCCGGAAGCGTCGTCCCCGAGCCGGGTTCCAGCCCGGGCGGGGCGTTTCCGGACACGGCCGCACGCCCCTCTTCTTCAGGCGGCCGGAACACTTTTTTTCGCCGCCTGCACGGCCCGGACGTAAAGGCGGGCTCTTTCGGCAAGGGTTCGCCGGTCGCCCTTCCGGACGGCCTCTTTGTCCACCAGATCGCCGCCCACGCCCACAAAGGGTGCGCCAGCGCGGAAATAGTCCTCGAGCGTCTCCAGCGTGACCCCCCCGGTGGGGACGAGAGGGATCTGGGGAAGCGGCTCGTGCACCATGCGCAGGTAGGCCGGCCCTCCCAGGGCTTTTACCGGGAAGACCTTGACGGCGTCGGCGCCGGCTTCCCAGGCGGCGAGGATTTCGCTCGGCGTTAGGGCGCCGCAGATAACCCCGATGCCTTGTCGCCGGCAGACGTCGATGACTGCGGGTTTGAAAACGGGCGTTACGACGAAGAGGCACCCTGCTTCGATGACTTCGGTGCAAAGCCGGGGATCGGTGACACTGCCGGCCCCTAAAGTCAACCGGTCTCCGAAACGTTCCTTGCAGCCGCGGATGGCCCGGACAGCCCCTGGGACGGTCAACGTGATTTCTGCGACCGGCAGATCCCCGTCCATCAGGGCCTCGACGACGGGGAACACCTCGTCCGCCTCATCCGCGCGCACGACGGGGACCACCCCGAGGTGCTTCAAAATTCGGAAGACCTCCGTTTTCCGCACAAATGGCTCCTCTTCGACTCTCGTCGGCAATCCCCGCTCACCAGGGATTGACCCAATGTCGAGGTGTCCCCCCCGCGAGGACGCGTACGACTTCTTCTGCGGCACGGCGTTGCAGCTCATGGACCGCATCGCAGGAATACCAGCCGACATGGCCACTCAGAACGACGTTCGGCAGGCGCAGAAACGGGTGATCCGAGGGCAGGGGCTCCTCTTCGAAGACGTCCAGCCCCGCTCCGGCGATCCGCTCTTTGGCCAACGCTTCCGCCAAGGCGGCCTCGTCGATCAACTCTCCTCGTGCCGTATTGACGATGATCGCTGTGGATTTCATGAGGCTCAGGCGCTCCGCGTTGACGACATGGCGGGTGCGGGCCGTGAGCGGGGCGTGCAAGGACAGATAATCCGATTGCGAAAAGAGCTCATCGAGGCCGACGGGTTCGGCTTGTTGGCCGCGGATCACCTCGAGCTCGACTCCGGGATCGTGGACGAGCACGCGAGCGGGAAGGAAGCCTTTCCATTTTCGATGGAACGCCCGGCCGATCTGGCCGTAACCGAGAAGACCGAGGGTCTTCCCGGTCGTGCGAAAGACCGGCTCCCGGATGTTGGATTCGAAGACGCCCCGCCGCAGATGGGCGTCCCGCTGCAAGAGCCGACGGACGCAGGCGAGAAGCAGGGCCGCCGCGTGGTCGGACACCTCTTCGGTGCCATAGTCCGGCACATTGGCCACAAAAATGCGCCTCCGTCTGGCCTCTTCCAGGTCGATGTTGTCTACGCCGACGCCGTAGCGGACGATGATCCGGCAACGGCCGAGCGTTTGGAGCACTCGGGCGCGGATCGGCGCTTCCCGAACGAGAATGGCGTCCGCGTCCCGAGCGGCCTCGATCACCTCCTCTTCCGTCAGGCAGTCTCGGGATGTCAGCACGAGTTCCGCATCGATCGAGCGAAGAAGCGAACGTTCGATTTCGTAAGAGGCGTAGCCCAGGGAGACGACGCTGACCCGAAAGGCAGGCACGGCCCCTCCTCCGTGGTTAGCCCTGAGCCGTCCGGCTCAAGAGTTTCTCGATCTCTTCCCGCCGAGGGATCGGCCTCACACAGCCCAGACCCGTCGTGGTAAGGGCCGCGGCGGCGTTCGCGAACCGCGCGCACGCGGAAGGGGTCCTTCCTTCCAAGAAAGCCGTCACGAAGGCGCCATCGAAGGTGTCGCCGGCGCCCGACATGTCGATCGAGGCTACCTGAAAAGAGGGCTGCCGCTCGATTCCGTCTGCCGTGGCGAGAAGTGAGCCCTCGGACCCCATCTTCAGCAAGACCACCTTCGGCCCTAGGCCGAGATAGAATCGGGCGATCTCCTCGGCACGATCGAGACCGGTGAGTTGTCGGGCTTCTTCGAGGCTGGGGAAGACGAGATCGGCCAAGCGGCAGGTTTCGTGGATTACGGCCCGGGCGCGTTCGACGGGCCAGAGCCGGGGGCGGAAGTTGGGGTCGTAGGAAACCAGTCGCCCGGCCTGCCGCGCAATCCCGATCGCGGCGAAGACAGTGTCGCAGGCGCTCGTGCTGATCGCCTGGCTGATGCCCGAGACATGCAGCAGGCGAGCCTGGGCGATGTACTCGCGGGGCAAGAATTCGGGCTGCATCCGGCTTGCCGCCGAATCCTTGCGAAAGTAGGTGAAGAAGTGCTCCCGCCCGAGGCGGGAGATGAAATAAGCGGCCGTGTAGGCCTCGGGATCCCGAACCACTCGGCTGGTATCGATTCCTTCACGCCTCCAAAGTGCAAGAAAACTGTTTCCGAACTCGTCGCTTCCGATACGCGTCAGGTACCCCGCTTTGCCGCCGGCACGGCTTGCGGCGATGCAGAAATTGGACGTATCGCCGCCCCAACCCGCCAGGAAGCGGGTGACCTCCGAGAGAGCACCTTCCTCCTCGGCATTGAACTCGAGCATGGGCTCGCCGATGGCGACGATGTCGGGCTGCGGCATGGCCCCCTCCTCAAATCCGGCCATGCTTGGCCAGCCCCTCGCGCAGCGATCGACTCTGGCGGATGAGGCGGGCCTGCTCGGCCTCTCGCTCCTCGATTTCGGTTGCCAGGCGGAGAACGGCTTCCAGCGAATGCTGGGGAACGACCACGACCCCGTCCAGATCGCCGACAATCAGGTCCCCCGGCCGAACCCGGATTCCCCCGCAGAAGATCGGCTCGTTCGCGGAGACGGTTTTGAATCGCCCGACCGTCGTGGCCGGGCATACGTGCCGGGCGAAAACCGGGAAGCCGGAGTCGCGCCGGATTTCGGTGACATCCCGGACGCCGGCGTCGAGCACGGCGCCGCTGAGGCCGTTGACCTCGGCTCCTGCCGCCATCAGCCCTCCCCAGACGGCGACCTCGCGGTCGCCGAGAACGCCGATGACAATGACGCTCCCTTCAGGGGATTCATCGATGGCGTCCAAGGCGTGCTGCGGCGGCAGCACCTCGTTTGTGGGAACCTCCAGGATCGTGACCGCCGAACCGACGATCTTCTTGTCGTTGATCCGCGGCTTGATCGCGGGGTCCATGAAAC
>CALKMO010000336.1 GCA_937991785.1 uncultured bacterium
GGTGGAGGGCATGGAGCGGGCGGCCATAGAGGCGGGGGAGGATGTGCAGATCAGGGAGCTCCGCGAGAAATTGGCCCTCCCGGTGTCGGTGCTCGATCCATCGGTCAGGGCGGAAAACTGCCTGGCTGCGGAAAAGATACAAACGCTCGGCGACCTCGTCTCGCGAACCGAGGCGGATATGCTGCGCGTGAAGAATTTCGGCAAGACCAGCCTGAAGGAGATCAAGAAGAAGCTGGCCGAAATGGGGCTGTCCTTCGGGATGCAGATACCCGAAGAGGCGATCAAGAAATAGCGGCGGCCCAGGATGGGCGGCGCCGAGCTTATGCCTTGCGGCGCCTTTCGGAGAACGAGAGCGGACCATGCGCCATCGTTGTGCAACCAAGAACCTCGGCAGAAAGCCGGCGCACCGGAAGGCTACGGTGCGCAACCTCGCCATCAATCTTTTCGAGCACGGACGCATACGAACCACCGTGCAGAAGGCTAAATCGGCGCGGCGGTTGGTCGAGCGGATCGTATCGCTGGGCAAGAACGGATCCCTGAGCGCGCGTAGGATGGCCGTTGCCGAGCTGGGCGGAACGTTGGCCGCCAAGCGGGCGGTCAGGCGCGTTTTCGGAGATATAGCGAAGCGCTATATGGATAGGCCAGGGGGATGTACGCGTATCGTGAGACTGCCTGAGACAATAAGGCTATCGTCGAACGATGTTCCGAAAATCGGGAAATTGCGCCCGAGCAAGTTTTTCGGCCTTCGCCAGGGCGATAACGCCCAGATGGTTATTTTCGAGCTTGTGGAAGCTGAGAAGCTTCCCAAGGAAAAGAAACGCGTCAAGGCTGCGAGGCGCTCCACGAAGAGAATGCGGGAAGAGTCGGGAAAAGGCGATGGCCGGCCGGCGGCGGCCGCATCAGCAGGATCGCAGGAGGTCCGGGGGGATAAGCCGCCCGAGACCTCGTCCTCCGCGGCTTTGCCAGCCGGTGCCGGAGCCGGCGCCGCCGCCGACGGGACGAAACCGGCCGCGGCGGACTCTCAGGCGGATAAGGCTCACGGATCCCCATCGCCACCGGCGCAGGATGCCGCGCCTAAATCGGAAGGCGACGGGAGCGGATCGTAAATTAGTTTCTCGCCGCATCAATGTGCGCCGCACGCCAGTGATTTTTACGCTGCCAGAAGCAGGTCGTCCTGTCGCCGGTCGCAGCGGATGACTTGCCGGTTGTCCTCCTCCATATGCGGTTGGCGGCTTACCGAACCGCAACCGCGATCGGTCGATCGGAAGCTCAGACGTTTTTTCGACAACACTGTCCTTGCAGCAAGCAGGGGAACGCTGTGGGTCTTGAGTATTGGGGAGATTCCTATTAGGATTTGAATCGCTCGGTGGGGTTTGGGGGTCCTTTATCGGGGAAATGGCAATGGCTGAAAACGCGCCTTCCAATCCGTCTCAGAAATCCGCCCTGCATGTGCCGGGATTCGTCATCCTCGAACAGATAGGTCGAGGCGGGATGGGCATAGTTTACAAGGCGCGGCAGGAGAACATGGATCGGATCGTCGCGCTCAAGGTGCTTTCGCCCCGCCTGGCTTCAGACCCGAAGTTCATGGAGAGGTTCATTCGCGAGGCGCGCGCTTCGGCGAAGCTGAACCACCCGAGAATAGTGCAGGGGATAGATGTCGGCCGCGTTGGGCCGACGGCCTTTTTCGCGATGGAATATGTTGACGGACCTTCGCTCGCCAGATTGATCAGGGAAAGGGGGGCGATCGAGTGGCGCGAGGCGGTCAGGATAGCGATTCAAGTCGCGGAGGCGCTCGATCACGCTTACAAGATCGGGATGGTACATAGGGACATAAAGCCGGACAATATACTCCTGACGTCGCACGGCGATGTGAAGGTAGTGGACCTTGGCCTTGCGAAGCAGGTTGACTCGGACGGAGACAATCCGGAGCTGACCCAGGCCGGCAAGACGGTCGGCACTCCCTACTATATATCGCCCGAGCAAGCCAAGGGCGGACCCGACATAGACATACGCGCCGATATCTACAGCCTCGGCGCCACCCTGTACGCCGCCATCACTGGCCACCCGCTTTTCCCGGACCGGACCGGCGTTCACGCGATGGTGGCCCACATGACTGAGTCGGCCCCATCGCCGAGGCTGGAGAAGGCGGAGGTTCCCGAGTCTCTGGTGCGGGTGATGGCCAAGATGCTGGCGAAGTCTCCGGATGACCGTTATTCGAGACCTTCGGAAGCGGCGGCCGAACTGAAAGCTGTGCTTGAAGACAAGCCGGCGCCCTTGGCGCGATCGTTCAGGGGCAAAAGTTCGCTCGATGCCTCTCCCACGCCTGCTAAGCTGGCCGGAAAGGGCTTGCGCGGCGCGGCGCCGATCTCCTCGGATCGGCCCAAGATACCGACCGGCGGTCCCGTGCCTCCGGTCGGACGGGGCAGGATCGCTTCGGGGACGGCGCGGGAACGAAGCGCCTGGATCCCCGTCGCGGGGGTCGTCTGCGCCGCGATGGTCGTCGTCGCCGCGGTTGGGCTGCTGGCATCCGGAGGGTCGAAGGGGAAACCAGTTCCGACCGGCGGGCCGGCGAAAGTCCTGTTGCCTTCCGATCCTACCGGTCCGGCGAGGGTGGAGTATCCCGCGCGCGCCGCCGCGGTCGAGGATAGGGCAAAAGCGGCGGCCGACGCACTTGCGGCGGCCCTTGCCTCCGCCGCGCAAGCGGAAGACGTCCTCGAAAAAGCCAGGCGGATTTACGAGGCGCGCAACAAGGTGGCCGGTACGCCGTCCGAGGCCGCATGGGAAGAGGCGATGGCGGCGGCGCGCGCCAGGGTCGAGGAGTACTTGGCCGGCATCAAGGGCTACGCGGAGCTGGCGGCCCTAAGGGATAAATTCGCCGGCGAACCGCTGCTCCCTCTGTGGGAAAAGGCTGTCGGAGAGGCGAGGAGGGCGGCGCTGGCCGAGTGGGAAAAGGCGAGGACGGAGGCGGCGAAGATGGCGGAATCGGGCGACTTCGCCGGAGCCGCGGCGGCGGTTAAATCCTTCTCCGAAAGCCCGCTGGATGAGATCGCCGAGGGGGCGAGGCGCGAGATCGAAAGGCTGGCGTCTTTGGAGAAGGCGAAGATAGAGCGGGAACGGCAGGCCGAACGGGAAGCTAGGGAAAAAGGCCAGCGCCTGCGGTACGACATGTACGTGTCGCTGCTCAAGTCAACCGAGGTGATGGATATGGTTGAGGCGGGGAAACGCCTGGAAGAGTGGCAGGCCAAGCAGGAAATGAGGCCATTCGCCGACGAGATCGGGAGGATCTCCAACGAGCTGAAGTGGCTGGACGAACAGGTCTTGCGGGCGTGCACGGAGCTGGTCACGAGCCGCAGGACTGTGACCTTCGCGTTGGGGACTGGACTCGTTCAGAAGGGGAAAGTCGTCGGCGGTCAGGGAACCAAGCTCATGGTGGATGCCGGCGGCGGAGTGCAGTTCGCAGTACCTATCGGGAAGGTGGATGCCGGAGATATCATGGCTGCATGCAAAATGGCCGGATTCGGCCGCGACGCTTCGATCGAAGGCGGCAGATACCTTTTCTGGAGGAACAGATTGGAAGACGCCCGCGCCAGGCTCGAAACGCAGTCGCGCGAGGACCCGCCGGTGAAGGAGCTGCTTGAAAGGATCGAGTTCATCCTTGCTGGCGGCGAAAAATTTTTCCGGCCGGAACCGCCGAGGCGGCTCGCCGCATCGGTCCCAAGGGACAGGCTGGACGTTGCAGGCAGGGCTGCTGAAGGCGCGAAGGATACGCCCGTAGATATTTCCTGGACGGCGGGATCCAGGAATACGGCGAAATTTCGCATCGAGCGGAAGCTGTCGCCCGGGGGTGCGTTCGAGACGATTGGCGAAACGCCGGCCGATACCGCCAGGTTCCGAGACGAAAGGGTTCCGCTCCGCACTCAGGTCACCTATCGGATCGTAGCGGCAAATGCGGCAGGGCAATCGGAGCCCAGTCCGGAGTTTACCTTGGTGACGCCTTCTCCGGCATCGCCTCCAAACCTCCTTAAAAACGGCGACTTCGAAGACGGACTCGACGGATGGTCCGTACGCGATTTCGCCGTCGGGACGGTTTCCCATGCTGCGGAAGGGGCTCGTTCCGGTCGCGGGGCGGTGTCCATCAAAGGCTTCGGGGGGGCGGACCAGATAGTCAAGGTTACCCCGGGCAGAAAATACAAGGTCACTGGATGGATAAAGATTACCGGCCAGAACGGCTTGGGGTGGGGCGGTATGGTTTGTGGCGTCCTCGCCATGGACTTCACGCCCTTGGGCACTTCAAAGCAGTTCTTCCTTTTCGGAGATGAGATCGGTGAGAAAAAACGCATCAGGGAAAACGAATGGACCCCGTTTTCGTTTACATTCGAGGCAAAAGGAGGGGAGATTAGGTTCGGTTTCGGAAAGTTCTCGGACCGTTCAGTGCGGTTCGATGCCATGTTCGACGACCTGGCCCTTTTTGAGATACAATAGAAGTGTTCCGGTATCTTTTCGGCGCGAAATGCCGAAAAGATGTCGGCCTGCATATGTTGTGCTGTTAGGAGACATTTTTGTATAAGTTGCGGCATAGGCCCAAAACAAGGCAAGATCGAAGAGAGCGATGCCCGCCAAGTGTGTTCGCCTTGCATCTCAAGGCCTTGCATGGCAATAGGTTGCGCACTTGGCGTCTGGGCTGCCGCTTGATGAGATCCTTATCGAGCCGTACAGGGAAAAAACGTTGCGATTCGGACGTTGCAAACGGAAACGCGGGTGGTATAACCTAAGATTGGATAAGCTGGATAACGTTTAGGAAGCAGGCGGAGAACGGCTTTGGGCGTCCTCCAGGGTCTGGGTATTTGGAGATATTGGAGGAGATGCGGGCAATGGGACGGAGACGAATGGTCAAGGAGATTCACATGAGGAGCATAATCGGGCTTCTTGCCGCCACGACCTTAGCCGGGCTGGCGGGTATAGGGGGGTATGCCGAGGCTGGCGCGGCCGGGTCTGCCGAGGCGAAGTTGGAATCAAAGGTTGAGTATAAGACGTGGAGCTGTTTCAACTGCGGCGAGATAGGGCGCAGTTGGAAGAAATTTTTCATCGAGGAATTCCGTCGAGGGAAGCCGCTCCCGGAGGGATACGACCGGGTGGAGTTGGCCCAGATCAGGCAGCGGCCGCGATTTTACCAGGATCGGAAGGTTCAGTTCCCGATATATTTCGCGGGCAAGGGCGCCTTCTATCAGCCTTATTTTTCCCCCTTTTCGGCAGATACGCATGTGAACTTCTGCGGTTGGGCATACGGAGCGCAGCTGTGGGACAAAACCGAAAGGACCGACGTTTTCCCGTTTTTCTACATCGAGCGCGGGGAGGTCGAATTGGCTGCGGAACTTGATCGTATTCCGAAATACGCACCCATAATGGTTTACGGGCGGATCGTTCAGGTCTCAGGCGGACAGCCGTGGATCGCGGTAGATGAGTTCAGGAGGATAAAAGAGGCGGTTCATTCCGATTTGGCTCTTCGCCAGATGGAGCTGGGAATAAAGCGGATCGAACGAGGGGGCGACCACGCGCTGGCCGCACAGGCCTTTGAGACGGCCTTGGCGGAAGGCTTGCCTCCTGCTAGCGAGGCGAAGGTACAAGGTTATTTGGGTAAATCCTACGTTAATCTGCGCCGTTATGCCGACGCCAGGAAGGCGCTCGAATCGGCGCTCAGCCGCGATCCCGACAATCCCGAATTGCTGCTGTTGCTGGCTAGGACCTACATCCGACTCGACAAGCCCGATTTGGCTAGAAGCGCCGCCGAAGCGGCAGTTCGACTGCAGCCTAGCAATCCGTACGTTCGTGCCGACATGGGGTTGGCGATGGCGCTCTGCGGCGAGCCTCGGGAGGGGCTTAAGGAATGCAACGCGGCCCTAAGGTTGAATCCAAAGCTGCCCGAAGCTTTTTTCAACAGGGCCAAGATATACAGGATGATGAAGCGTTATGAGGAGGCCATAGAGGACCTGATCCAAGCCGTGTTGCTCCGCCCGAACGATATGGAGTTCCACTTAGAGCTTGGAGATGTAGAGCTTGTCGAAATGAAAAGGCCCGACAAGGCGCTGGATGAGTACGAGAACGTCATAACCGTCGCCAAGGATCGCCCGGAAGGCTACACGAGGAAGGCGTCCGTGCTGTGGACACACAAGAAAGAAGCCAAGACGGCTGTCGAAATGTTGAAGCAAGCCGTCAAGGTGGACGAGAATTACCTCCCGGCCCAGGTCCTGTTGGTGGACATATATATCGCCCAGGGCATGCTCAAGGAGGCTAACGAAGCCCTAGAACGCGCGTGCGAAGCGAACCCGAAATCGGTCGAGCTGGCATATAGGCGCTTCGAGGTTGGGAAGAAACTGGGCGATTACGAAGCGATGGAGAAGGCGCTTGACAGCGTGCTGCGGATCAACCCGGGCGACGAAAGGGCCTACTGCAATCTGGGCGCCGTTTACTCGGAGCGGACGAAGCCGGAGCCCGACTATGCCGCTGCGGTGCTAGCGTATAAAAAGGCCATCGAACTGAACAAGAGCTATGGAGAAGCTTACGCGGGGCTGGGGATCATATATCTCCGCCAGATGAATAAATACAGGGAGGCTGCAGAGGCACTCGAGAAAGCGGACAAATGTTTGTCGGAACCCAGCTACGCGGTTAAGAGCAACCTCGGTCTCGCCTACAGGCATTTGGGAGAGACATCCAAGGCTATCAACGCTTACAGGATGGCGCTGGCTCTCCGCAGCGGCAGCGCCGCCGCGATGAACAATCTCGCCTACGCGCTTCTGGAAGAAGGCAAGGTTCTGGGCGAAGCGCTCGACCTTGCCAAAAAGGCCGAGGCCGTCGCAAAGACGGATATCGAGAAGGCCGCGGCGAGCGATACGCTCGGTTCTCTCCTGGTGGCATCCAAGGGCGATGCCGTCGAGGCGCTTAAGCTTCTGGAATCGGCTCGCGAGAAGTTCTCCGATGATCCTTCGCATCTCCTTTACTACGGCAAGGCGCTGATGATGAACCGCAGGTACGCTGAGGCCATGACCGCCATACAAGCCGCCCAGAACAAGGCCAAGGCGGGAGCCGCCCAGTCCGCCATCTATGCTCGTATCGAACGTGAGGCGAAGGCTGCGCTGCCGGAAATATCGCGCCACGAAGCGGCATTGAGGGCGCAGGCGGAGCGGGCGGAGCGGGAGAAGGCGGAGCGGGAGCGAAAGGCGAAGGAATTGGAGGAACGCAGGAGAAGGGAAGAGGAGGAGAAGGCCCGCGAAAAAGAACGTCGCGAGAAGGCTGAAGAACAGAAGAAGGCCGAAGAGGCGCGAAAGGCTGCGGAGGCC
>CALKMO010000337.1 GCA_937991785.1 uncultured bacterium
CGGGTTCCCTGACAGGATTCGATCCCTTGATTACTCTCAAATCGGGAGGTTATTGCTCCCAACTAGTTCAACGCATTGCCTATTTTGAAGCACGAAAAACGCGAGTCGAGCGTCTAGTATAGTGAAGGGGTAAAAACAGCGTTACCTGAAGGCAGTAGCGCTTGTGCTTATTATGGGCGCGTAGAAAATACAGATGCGGGGAGTCTACCGGCAAGAGAATATCGCAGGCCACCGACGGCTTTGAGGTTGCCGGTGGTCTGAGGGACTGTTCGGAATCGGCATTGGAAAGCGCGCCCTTTTGAACGGCCTTTTTCGAACCGCTCCCCCTCTCGTCTGGCATAAACTGGCGGAGGATCGCCGAATGTTCTGGGTTGCACTTAAGGGCTTAGCGACGGCAGCGGCCATGACGATATGTGCGGTGTTTTTCCCGTTGACTGCCGCTTGTTTCGCCGACACGGTCGTTATGGTTGACGGCAATGAGCTTGAATGCACCGTTCTGGGGGAAGACGATGACCGGATTGAAGTGGAGGTGGAGTTCGGCACGATCCAAATACTCAAGAGCCGGATACTCAGGATCGAGAAGGACGATCCGGAGATCAAAGCGAGGAAGGAAGCTGAGAAGAAAGCCAGGGCCGAGGCAGCGGCCAAATTCGCTGAGGAACAGCGCGCGAAGGGGTTGGTCCCGGTTGATGGAGAGTGGGTTACTCCGGCAGAGGCTGCCAGGATGGAAGAAGCCAGGCGAAGGCGCGCCGAGGAGGCGGCGAAAAAGGCCGCGGCGTCCCAATTGAAAACCGAAAGCAAGGAGAAAGAGGAAGACAAGGAAAAGGCTGAGGAGGAGAAAGCTGCGAAGAAGGGAAAGGAAGCGACAACCGCGTTGCAGGAAGAACTGATGCGGTACGATCGAGGTCATCGCAAAACGTCACGCCACGGGACATCGCGGTCATCCCGAAGTACCCGCTCGCGCGGATCTTACGGCCGCGGTTCCTCGATCTACTCCGGGAACACTCTGTACGGCCGCGGCAATTCTTCGGGATCGCGGACGGGTGTCAGAAATCACTATTACGGCGACCTCGGAACCGGCGCGCTTTCCTCCGAGGATCGCGCCAGGATCCAACAGCTCCTTAACGAAATGAAGGGCGACGGAGAAGGCGATTGATCCATGACGGCGATCCGGGCCCCTGCGCAAAACGGGCGGGCACGGGCGCGGAATTTTTACCGGTCGCTGTGTTTCGGCATGATTTGTTAGGGGATTTTTAAGGGAGGGATGAAAAATGGCGCCGATGCGCGGGGTTGCGATCCTATCAATCGCATTGTTCGCAGCTCAAGCGGCAATGTTGGAAGCATGCGCGGGAGAGCATGGCGGCCGCATGGGCGGCGGGAGGAGCGGCGGGAAAAGCTGGCGGCCCGCAGCGCCTCCTGTCAACCCGGGGGGAGGCGAAGCCCCGGCGGTCCCTGACGGCGAAAAGAAGGGAATCGGCGAGGCCGAAAAGCCTGACCTGGACCAAAAGGGCGATAGGGGGCGCGCCGAGGGCGTGGCGGACGACAAGGGCGCAAGAGAAGCGGTGCCGGAGCCGCGCGGCGAAGCGAGCCGCAAGAGGATCGAGTGCAATATCGAAAAGGGGGCGCTTAGCGCCGATGAACTGGAGAAGGTCCAGGAATTAGCGAAGTCGCTGGCCAAGCAGGAGGAAGCGCTGAAGGGCCCCGGCAAGCTGTCCCTCGAAGAATTCAAGGCCATGCAAAAGACGCTCGACGAGTCCAGCCTTTGCATATGGAAGGAAAAGTGCGAAAACCCGCCGTACTCTTATGGAAAGACGGTGTTCGCTAACGCGGCCTTCCTGGGGAGGTTCAACAACGAGGACCTATTGCGGTCGGAAGCTAAAGCCCTGCTCGGCGAATTCCGCTCAGGCCTCGGTCTCCTCTATGGGCTTGCCGCGACCGACATGGCGCCCGATGAGCGCAAAAGGCGCCATGCGCAATACAACGACTTCCTGAACAGGCACTTCGAGCTGCGATGAGGGCGGGAAGCAGGAAATATCCGCAATCTTGATCCGGAAGGAAGCCCCGGAAAATGCCGCTGCGCGATGCGCCAAGGAAGGATGCACGTTTATGAGGCGGACAGCCATTTGTGCGGCCGCGGCGATGTTTGCGATCCCCGCCGTATGCGGAGAAGTTTATCCGCCGGAACCCCGGCCCGCCGAGGTGAAGGCTGCCGGTACCGGGGCGGAAGCGTCGCGCGGGGCCGAGCGGGAAATATCGGCTGATGGCAGGAAAACGGCAGATCAAACGGCGGATAAACCGGCGGCCGGCGCTGAAAATGCCGGAGAAGGAACGTCCAGATCGGAGCCGATCCCCAAAAAGGCCGCCGCGTACTTAAAGATATCCCGCCGGGAACTGAAGGAGATCCTGGCGCGCGGCGGTGCGATGCTGGTGGACGTCAACGATCCCCGCCGCTACAAGATCTCTCATATCGGCAACGCAGTGAATGTCAAATACGACGCCGTCTCCGGGGCCGTAAAGGAAAATAAACTGTCCAAGGATAAAAATGCGATCTTGATCTTCTACGGTCTTAACGAGCACTGTCCGGCGGCCCGCTACGCGGCCGTCGAGGCGATCCGGACGGGCTACAGGGACGTGCGGGTGTACGAGGAGGGCATCGAAGGATGGGAAAGGTGGGAAGGGTTGGAGGAGGCCGCCGAAGTCGCTCGCCCTCCGGCGTCTCCAGCCGCTCCTCCCGAAGCGCCGGCGGAAGGCGCAGCTTTCCCTTCGGACGCTTCCATCCAAAAACCTAACGGAAAGAAGCCAGGCGAAAAGTGATCTGATCGGGTGCGCGGGTCTTCACGCCTGGGCGATTACCGCCGTCCCTCGGTTGCCTCGTCGCCCTTAGATTTGTTTTCTTCCTTTACTTGTACCGGCTGCTGTTCTTGTCCCGTCCCACCGGCGGACGCTTCGCCTCCCGGCCTGTTTCCGGCCGGCGCCCTTGTGTCCGCCGCCTTTTGATCCGGCGATCCAGCATCCGTAGCGGCCGCGGCTGCGGAGTCTAGGGCGGGCCGATCCCGAACGAAAGGCCGCTGGCGCGGCCCGCGCTCGGCGCCCGCCGGACGGGTCGGCTGATCCGCGTCCTGCTTCTTCTCCGGCTGCCGGTTGCTTTCTCCCGGATCGCCCAGCTTGCCCTCCGGGCGCCGATCTTCAGGACCGACAGGTCTCGGGATCGGCTTGGCCGGCGGCTTGAAGCTTGGCTCGACCGGCTGCCTTCTCTCCAGCACGTTTTTCAACCGCTCCTTTTGTTCCTCCGTCATCGCATCCTGCAGTTTCTTCTCCATCTCCTCGTCGAATTTCGCCGACTTTTCGCGGAATTCGTCCAGCGTTTTCCTGCGCTTTTCCGCGTCCATGCCGGCCAGGCTTGCGAAGACCTCGCGCCGTTCAGCATCAAGTTTTTTCTTGGCCTCGTTATATTCCTCCGATATCTTCCACATCTCCGCTATCGCCTTAGCCTCTGGCGCAGGCAGCAGTTCCGCGAGGCGCTTTTCGTATTCCTCGCGCAGGGCCTTTATACGCCGGATCGCCTCCGCGACTTCCTTTTCCGAATCTTCGCGGAAGCGATCCTGCAGGGAAAACACCGCGGCCCTCTGGGCTTCGTTCAGCACGAACAGGTCGGCGAACCCGAACCTGAGGCGGCCGACGCGCACCTCGCCGATCGGTTGATCGGTGCGGCGGAGGTCGTAGACCGTCAGCTTCTGTTCGACCGGAGGCGGAAGCGGCGGTGGCGCCGGTTTTTTCGTCGGATCGGTTTCCATCGGCTCGCCGGCCAATCCAGCCGGAGAAACCGCCGACAGCCACAGGACGGCGGCCGTCCATCCCGCGAAACGTTTCGTTCCGATCATGGCATCCTCCGGGAAATACGTTCGAATCCCTGGTTCGCGGCGCGCCTACGGCAGCGCGTCCATGCACCCGAAGCCCAAGCATTCCGTCGCACATCGCCTTTCAGCCAGCCCGGCGCATCCCTCCGCTAAGGGACCAGATGCGGCGGGACCGCCGGCGCGAACGCTCCGGACCTGCCGGTTGGGAATGTTACACGGCGGCCGGCGTTTGTCCACGGGGAGGAGGCGGGTCGGGCGGACCGTTCTGTGCCCGCGAACCTTCCGTGCCGGCCGCGCATCAATCCGGAACGCCCCCATTCCGGGCGCCGGAGCCGGGATCATTGGCGCGCGCGGATGAGAATTGCGCGACGTATCGCCTGGCGTCCGTTCGCCTCCGTCGCAAGCTCGACCTGTTCGGCACGGGCACTACCACCCACCGGTAATAGCTCGCCACGAACACCGCCGCCAGGCACAACGCAAAGCCGGTGCCCCACCAGGTCTTGTCTGCGCTTGCCAGCGTAAGCCCGACGAGAAGCAGTCCGGCGAACAGGGGGACGCAAAAGAACGGCAGGGTTATGCCGGTGGCGATGACGCGAAGTTTCCATATCGAGTCCCTTATGTCGGCCATACGCTCGTGCCTTCGCAGCGCCAGGCGGTAATTTTCGTCCGCGGGAAGATCCCCCCTTGCCCAACCGGCCTTCTTCAGCACATGGGCGTAGAATTTCAGCTCGAATATCCTCAGGCGTATCGCCCGCATAGCCGATACCCACATGCCGATTATGCAAAGCTGCAGGGCGTTGTAGGCGGCCAGGCGCAGCCACGAGTAGGGGCTCTCATGCGCCATCCACAGGCAAACTATGCCGACAGCCCAGCAGGCCGCCAGAGGGGCCATCCACTTCCGCCACGGGGCGGCCCGGCCCATATCTCCGCCGGGCAACCTTTCGACATCCGGCAATATCGCCATCGGCTTTCTTCTCCGATCCGCGATCGTCCGAGCCGCGAGCGGCGACCTTATGCCCATTCGGCCATAAGGCCCAACATATAAAACGAACCAGCAGCCGATAACCTTCTACGGCATCCGCCGAACGTCTTGAAATCGCGAAGAGGCGAGGAGAAGCCAAAGAGATTGGCCGGAATGGAAGGAGACCGTATATAATTATTAGGCGCGCGGTAGGGGCGGTGCGCAACGGCTGGGCCGGTGCGGAAGGATAGTCGGAGCGGTGCCGCGCGGACCGACTAGAGGTGCTCGGATGGGAAGGTCCTGCGGTTGGATTCTCGTATGCGTCGCCGTGTGGCCATGGCATCCGCCGGATATCAATTGCAGGGCGGCCGAAGGCGCCGCTACGCCGGCAGCGTTGCCGTCCGAAAGAGCCGGGTGGGTGATCGCGGGCCGCTGGCGGCACGGGAAAGAGGCGGCGATGCCGAACCCTGCGGCGCAGCTCGCGCTGGCCGAGAAGCTCGAGCGCGCCGGCAGCTTCGGCGCCGCCGCGGCGGAATACGAAAAACTCGCCCGGACATTCCCGGAATCGGCCGAATCCGAGCGCGCCTACTTGGGCGCCGGGAGGTGCCGCTTCCTTGAGGGCCGGTTCAGGGAGGCGGCAGAACGCCTGGCAGAACTAAGACGGCGGTTCCCGAAAACCGAACTGCTGGATGCGGCCGCGGAGATGGAGATAGCCATCGGACGCAGCTGGCTGAATAGAAAGGGCGAAGGAAGCGCGCTGCCGCCGCGCAAGCGGGCGAGCGAGGCGCAGCCGCTGTTCGAACGAATACTCAGGGACGATCCGATGTCCAGATGGGCGGACGACGCCCTGCTCGGTGTGGGCCTGTGCTTGAAGGAAAAGGGGCTGTACGATGCCGCCGTCGAAAAGTTCAGGGAGCTCATCGAAAAGTACCCTTGGTCCGAACTGAAGGCCGAGGCCGAGATGCGTATGGTCGAGTGCGCGGCGTTGGCGGAGCCTTCGGCGGAACATGAGGACGCTGAGGAAAGGAAGGCGATGGCGAGGCTGGCGGCGGCGCGCGACGAGGCCGCCGTGGCCGGTCGGAAGATAGACGAGGGGCTGCTGGGGGCGACGGAGCGGATGCTCATGGAACGCCGCGCCAGGAAGGAGTTCGATACGGGGATGTTTTACGAGCGCAACGGGAGGCGCCGCGCCGCGGAGCTGCGGTACGAGCTGATCCTTGCGCGCTACCCCGGCACGGAATGGGCGGCCGTGGCTAAAAGGCGGCTGGAAGCTCTTCGCGAAAGGTAAGCTCATGGTTAAGCCGTTTGAGCCGCATCGAGCGGCCGCGGCGGCATTACGGACCGCGGCGGCCGCCGCCGCGATCCTGTCCGCGGCATCCGGCTGCGCGTACAGCACCCGCAACGGCCTTCCGCCGCATATAAAGACCGTGGCGGTCCCGATGTTCGAAAATCGAACGCACTTGAGGTCTTTCGCACTAGGGATTGAGCGCGAGGTTACCGCGGCGGTCAGGGACGCCTTCCTGTCGGGCGGCGGGCTGCGCCTGGCGGGCCGGGAGGATGCCGACGCGATACTCGAAGGCAAGGTGCTCGGGATCCTGCGGACCGTCGCGCGCGAGGATAAGTACGGGACGCCAATCCACGCAAGGCTCTTGATAGAGGCGAGCATATCTCTGTACGATGTAAGGGAGGGCAGGTACGTTTTCAGGGACGTCAAGGTGGACAACAGGATGTTCCGTCCCGAGTCGGGAGCGTACAACCTGCGTTTCGGGGAATCGGAGGATATGGCCAGGCGAGAGGCCGCGAGGGAGATCGGGATGGTCATAGCGGATCGCGTCTTGGAGGAGTGGTAGCGCTATCCGATGCAGTGACGGCCGGGAGGGAACATGGCGAGGGGATTAGGCGGCAGAGACGACGACCGGGACCGGCGGCCGGGAAGGGGATCCGACTTCCGCGCCAACCGCTACATTTTCCTAGCGGCGATGACCGTAATCGTCCTCCTCCTCCTGCTTGGCGCTCAAAACAAACTCGGCATCGCCCCCAAGGAGATATCGTGGAGCGAATTCAGGAAGGATGTAGAGGCCGGGCGCGTACAAAAGGTCAGGATATCGGGCCGCGATTATTACGTCGAGAGGAAGGAGGGAACGACCGGGCCGAGGAAGTACGTCACGATCGGCGAGGAGAAACTGAGCGACGCAGACCGGGCGCTACTTAACGAAAAGGGAGTCGAATACTCCTACGAGCAGCAATCCCAGATCATCGGCCTGCTGCTGCAGTTCCTCCCGTGGGCCATCCTTATAGGTCTGTTATGGTACCTGTTCCTGCGGCAGATTCGAGGGACGTCCGGGCCTGGAGGCGTATTTTCGTTCGGGAAATCCCGCGCCACTCTGGTAACCAAGGAGCGCACGAAAAAGACCTTCAAAGACGTCGCGGGCATAGACGAGGCGCGCGAGGAGGTGGAAGAGATCATTGGTTTCCTCAAGAATCCCAAAAAATATCAGAGGCTCGGCGGACGCATCCCCAAGGGCGTGCTGCTGATAGGTCCTCCGGGCACCGGCAAGACGCTGCTGGCCAAGGCGATAGCCGGAGAGGCGGACGTGCCCTTCTTCTCTATATCGGGATCGGATTTCGTGGAGATGTTCGTAGGCGTAGGCGCCAGCCGCGTCAGGGATTTGTTCCAGCAAGCCAAGGAAAACAGCCCGTGCATCATATTCCTCGACGAGATTGATGCGGTCGGGCGCCGCCGCGGTACGGGGCTGGGCGGCGGACACGACGAAAGGGAGCAGACCCTCAACGAAATACTCGTCCAAATGGACGGCTTCGAGTCTGACGACAAGGTCATCGTTATGGCGGCCACGAACCGCCCGGACGTCCTCGATCCCGCCCTCCTTCGGCCCGGTCGCTTCGACCG
>CALKMO010000338.1 GCA_937991785.1 uncultured bacterium
CCGAGGCCTGGCTGTCGCACGGCTGCCGCATATCGAACCACAGTTACGAGTTCACGGTGGGCTGGTCGGACGGGGTATGGTTCGACAACGTCAGCCGCTTCGGTTCGTACACGGCCTTCACCAGGGATTGGGACGATCTCGTCCGGCGGTACGGCCTTATATTCGTCAAGTCCGCCGGCAACGACCGCGCCGATACCGGGGACGGCACTCGTCCGCCGGACGGTACGCTCTTTTCCGACGGAACGTACTGCGTTAACATTGACGATTCCGCCACAGGGAAAAACGTCATAACCGTCGGCTCCGTATCCGACTCGGCCAGCGTGTACGCGCCGCTGAGCGACGTGGCAAGCTCCTTCTCGTCGGCCGGGCCCTGCCGTGACGGCCGAATCAAGCCGGATATTGTGGCTAACGGCGAGACGCTCCTGACCACCGAGAAGTCGTCTTCCTCTTATTATTATTCGACGGGCACCAGCATCGCCGCTCCGGTGGTCGCTGGGGCGACGGCGATTATCCAGCAGCGGTCGAGATCGTTGCGGGGCGGGGAGCTAAGCGGCGAGGAAGCCAAGGCGCTGCTCGTGAACACGGCCGTGGACATGGGGCGTCCGGGGCCCGATGCGCTGCACGGTTTCGGCCTGCTGGATGCTATCGCGGCCGTCCAGACGGTGGATGCGGATGTTCCGCCCGGCAGGCGCCTGGCCTCCGGAAGCCTTTCCTCCACCGGCAGACCCAAGGCTTACGTGCTCTCCAGCGACGGAGCGCCCATGTCTGTTACGGTCTGCTGGTTCGATCAGCCCGGAGATCCTCTGGCGGCGAGGGCGATAATCAACGATCTGGATCTCAGGGTTGTCAGGATCTCGACCGGCGAGGAATTCCTGCCTTTCGCGCTGGACCCATACGATCCGACAAAACCGGCCGCGCCGAGGGTTAACAGCGTGGATACCGTCGAGCAGGTACGAATAGCCGCGCCTGCCGCGGGGGAGGAGTACCTTGTAGAGATTGGGGCTTCTGCTCTTTCCTCGTCGCAAACTTTCGGCCTGGCTTCCTCGCACGATCTGGTTCCCGAGGAGGCGCCGGTAGCGTCGTTCACGGCGAGCGCCGCCGGAGGCCACCTGCCGCTCACGGTGGATTTCAACGCCTCGGCCTCCTACGACCCGGACGGCGCCATAATCGGGTACGCGTGGGACTTCGGCGACGGAACACAGGCCTCCGGCGTCACGGCAAGCCACACCTACACGCAGGAAGGGCGGTTCGCGGTGCGGTTGACTGTGACGGACGACAAGCGCGCGTCAAGCAGGGCTTGGGTTACGATAGACGCCGTCAACGACGCGCCCGTGCCCGTCCTGTCGGCAAGCCCCGAAAGAGGAGAGCCGCCGCTGGCGGTGTCGCTGGACGCTTCTGGATCCTACGATCCCGACGGCGCCGTGGCGGCAATCCATTGGAGCCTTGGCGACGGGGAGTACTCGAGCGATGCCTCGCTCGTGCACGTATATAACCGGCCGGACGTCTACGACGCGAGGCTCACCGTAACGGATAACTTCGGGAAAAGCTCGGAGAAGACATTCCGCATCGTCGCCGGCAGGATGCTGGCGCCGTACTCGGCCGGCTTCAAGCTGAACTTCCGAAAGCCCGACAGGGACAAGTGGAAACTCGCCTCCGAAGGTATCGAATACCCGCCCGGATTGGTCCTCGAAGGCGCTTCCGGGCGTGCGATCGTATCGGGGATAGAGATGCCTTTCGTTCTGGACGAGCGGGGAAAGTACAGAGACGAATGGTTCTCGATCAAAATCATGCCCGAGCGATTCACCCTTAAATTCCGGCTCAGACGGATGAACCTGCAGGACGACTTCCAACGGTTCGGCGCAAGGAACGAGGATATCGCCGCCGCCTTCGTTTCCGTGTTCGCCGGCGTAGTATTGGATGGGAAAGCCTGTTTTGCCTCAGACGCAATTTTCATGTACAGCGCCAAGGCCGGGCGGTCAGGAAAGGGCAGATTGTAAAAGCCTAAAGAGGCAGGATCCTTACTCCGGCAGCCAAAGTGCCGAGGTTCTTTAATTGGGGGGGCGGACGGAGTTCTCGCCGGACCAGCGCGCCATCCTTGTTCTTACGAGCTTCATAAGCACGTTGCGGCTCAACCTTTGATCCGGCGCCGTCCGAAAAGAGAAGCTCGTGGTTTTACGATACGTCGGCGTCTCGCCTTCGAGAGCTTCGCAGCCGAAATCGCACCGCAACTCGAACGTCATCTTCCGCATTCAGGCCGTCGCTCCTTATTCCCTTCCCCCTCCTAATATATTGTTCTGCTCCCTTAAGAAATTATCGGCACTTCATTTCCCTAACTTAAATAACGCTCCAGAGAACAGTTCTCTTCATACCAAAGTGAGCTGATATTCTCTATTTTTTCTAGTCGACGTCAAGAGGATCTTTAAATTTTCTAAGGGGGCTTTGCCGCACATGTTACAACGCAACCTATTTTTAAACAAAGAGTTATAAGCAAGCCCTTCAGCTTGATCGAAGCTTCGCAATATGTTGTCTAATAATAAGTTGCGACTTTCATGCAACAACGCCTCTTCCTGGCCCTAGCGAAAAGTCATAATATATTTATTTTCAAATAAGTTGCGCAAAGTGGCTCCTGCAAAAACGGGTGTTTGCATCCGAAGAGAAGAGAGGTATATTTTTTCAACGCCCGCCAAAAATGCTAATACCTTTTTGGGCTGGACGTGACAGAAAGAATCCTCCGGCCATTTATGAAGTGGTAACCATCTTTTTCAGTTATCGTTATCGCCAAAATCAAGATCCAACTTCCCCCTTTTGACGACCCGTTAAAAAAAGGAACTGAACGATAAAATGGCATTCTTCGGCGGCAAAACCGAAGGAAGACAAAAGTAGAGGGCTATCATTCGGTGCTGTTCCGCTCTGGCCGTATGGGATGCGAACAATTTTCGGATATTGTTGAATGTCTTGAACTCGGCTTTGTTGCATAAAAGATCCAAGGCGTTGCCAGGCAAAAAGTTATAACGCAATATCGCGGCAAAAACTTTAACTTAACTCCTTGTTGAACATAGAGTTATATCAATTATGCAACAAAAGTCATCGTTGTGCTCCTCGATCAAACATACGGGTTCCCTGACAGGATTTGATCCCTTGATCACCATCAAAATCTGGAGGATGCCAGATTCCCAAATAGTTCAACGCACTGTTGACAATCCTAGGCAGAGCTTTTCCATCTCCATGTGCCTTGCAATATTCCCTTCAGGGAATCGCTCCCGCGCAAGCGACGCCGGGTCAAGGCCGGGTCAAGGAAGGAAAAGCTCCATTCAACATCGGATTATCCGCCCGGATCGGATCAACCGCCCTTCGCGCTACGCCAGGGATTTTTTCGAATAGGCGCATCCCTTCGCTAACCCCTTCCCAGATGGATTTCCCGTGCCGGGTTCCCCCATCTTCCTTATCTGCTTCGATAGCCGCATCGGGCAGAATTTCGGTCCGCACATCGAGCAGAAATCTTCGTGGCCGTCGGGCGTTCCCATTTGGGCGGGCGATCCCGCAGCAGCGGGCGTCTCATTAGTGGAGGAAATTTCCTTTGAACCGGGCGCCTCCCTCCGGGCGCGCGATTCTGACCCAGCCTCTTCCGGCGCGGACGGCTTCCCGGAAGCCGACGATACAGCGGCTCCCGATGATTCCGCCCAGTACCTGCGCGCCTTCTCCGGATCAAGCGCCAGTTCGAACTGCTTTTCCCAGTCGAACTCGAATCTGGCGCGGGATATGGCGTCATCGCGATCTCTGGCACCCGGCCGCCCGCGGGCCACGTCCGCCGCGTGCGCGGCTATCTTGTATGCTACGATCCCTTCCCGCACATCCTCCGGCCCTGGCAATCCCAGATGTTCCTTAGGGGTGACGTAGCATAGAAGAGAAACGCCGTGCCATCCGGCGATCGCGGCGCCTATAGCGCTCGATATGTGATCGTACCCGGGCGCGATGTCTGTGACGACCGGCCCCAGCGTATAGAACGGGGCCTCGCGACAGTAGAATTGCTCCATTTCGACGTTCTCGCGTATTTTGTTCATCGGTATGTGGCCTGGGCCTTCGATCATCACCTGTACTTCCGCCGCCCATGCCCTTTCGGCCAATCGACCGAGCGTTTTGAGCTCCGCCATTTGCGCCGCGTCGGTCGCATCATGCAGGCAGCCAGGCCTGAGTCCGTCCCCGAGACTGACGGTGACGTCGTAGCGCCGACAGATGTCCAGGATGCTGTCGAACTCTGCGTAGAGCGGGTTCTGCAGGCCATGCCGCAGCATCCACCGGGCCATAAGCGCTCCGCCGCGCGAGACGATGCCGGTAAGGCGGTTTTTCACCAGCGGGAGGAATTCGAGCAGCACGCCGCAATGTATCGTCATGAAGTCCACGCCCTGTTGCGCCTGTGACTCGATGACGCCAAGCATGTCGCCGGAGGAAAGCTCCTCTATGTTTTCGACTCTCGCGGCCGCCTCGTATATCGGGACGGTGCCGAATGGTACCGGACAGGATTCAAGCAGCGCGCTGCGGATGGCGATCAGATCTCCGCCGGTCGAGAGGTCCATCACGGTGTCGGCGCCGTATCGGAGACAGAGTTTGAGCTTTTCTATCTCTTCCGCGGGGCCGCTCCGGACTTGGCTGCTTCCTATGTTAGCGTTCACCTTGCACCGCGCCGCGATGCCGATACCGATCGGATCGAGGTTCAGGTGCCTTATGTTGGCCGGGATCGCCATCCTGCCGCGCGCGACCTCGGAGCGCACCAGTTCCGGGCTGAGCCCTTCCCGCTCGGCCACGCGCGCCATCTCCTCGGTAACGACGCCGCTGCGGGCATAATGCATCTGGGTGACGACCTTGTCGCCCAGCCTGCCCGCCACCCATTTTTCTCTCGACATAAAAAGACCTCCGCGCTTGGGTCCCGACAGCCCGTCGAAACGGAGAGAGGTTACTTCGGCTCAGGCTGAACTTCAAGGAACTGGGGCGGGCGCGGATTTTCCGGCCGGCCTCACGGCGCTTCCGGACGGCTGTTCCTGGCGGTTCGAAGGGTCGGCGCCCGCGGGCGCGCCCGGCGGCGCCGGCTGATCCTGGGGAGCGGCGCCGGTGCCTCCCGATTGGACCGCGCGCCTGGTCTTCCGCGGTCCCGGCGCAGATTTCGTCTCGATCCCCTTATCCCCGGCAGCCAGGAGAGCGGCGATATCCCTGTAGCGTTCCGCGGCGACCGGATCTTCCGCGGCAACCGATATGGTTTCCGCTAAACGCTCGATCCCTACGACCGCCGCTATCGCGCACCCGATCGAGGGATAATGGCGTTCGTACGACTCCATAAGTTCCAGCGCTTTCCGCGTCGCGGATTTATCCGTCAAGTGGCGCGGCCGGCGCATGACTTCCAGTTCGCCCCCGGCCTTCTGTCCGGTCTTTTCTTCCGGCGCCCGCCTTTCCTCCCGGCGGAACCCCTCCCCGATGATCTCCTTACGGCTCCCGACCGCATCGGTAATGTAGCCGTTTATCCTGCCTTCGATCCTGCCGCGCTCGATCGAGGCGATCTCATCGCGCCCGATCGTGCGCTGCCTGAATGTGGCCTTCTCCACCACCACGAGCGCGCGCGGCGCGGCGACGAGGATTATGCATTCGATCTCTTCTCCATCGGTCAGCTTGATCCTGTCGGTGCGGTCGTTGACCTGTACGTCGGCCGCGACAGGAACAGCGAGAGCCGCCGAGGCAGCCAGGACGGCGGCCGCCAGAGATCTATGCAGCATCTGCTTCCTATACATGCCCTGTCCCCCTTTGCGCCAGGCCTTTCGACGTTCCGGCCGGCACCGATCTCCGCCGGCCCTGTCCATAAAATGATCATACCGCTTACTGAACCGCAAGTCACCGCCGCAGCGCCTGGGCCGCCCAGGACCGTCCCGGCCAGGGCCGCAATGATATCCATCGCACGGTATCCGGGCGCATGGGGGGCGGAGAGGAAAATTCCGGATTCTGGCGCGCCGCCGGGCGTGGTAGTAGAATGATATCCCGACGCAGGACCCGTCCAGTAAGAATGATCGGACGACGTCCTTATAGCGGCGCGGAGGCGGCGCGCCGCGGGCGGGAACGGCGGGATTTCCGGGACCGACCAGGATGGCCGAACCGAATACGAGAAATTGCGTTCGTTGCGGATCGCCGTTCGCCCCGGAAAGGCCGGATGCCGACCTGTGTCCTGCCTGCGACCCAAAGACCTCCTCGGTGGTCCTGGCTGAAGAAATGCTGAGAAAATTGGCGAGCGTCAAGCAGCTCCCCAAGAAAAGGCTGGCCGATGTACCGCCAAGCGATGGACCGGGCGCAGCCGATATCGACGCTCCCGGCAAAGCTGAGCGGATGCCCGAAGGTCTGCGAAACGGCGCGCCGACAGCGGCGGCTGCCGACGGGTCGCTTCCCGAACAGGGTAAGCCCAGCGCCGACGGAGCAAAAGCCGCGCATCTGGAGACCGTCGGCGATATATCCAAAGGTGCGCGCTTCGGCAACTACGAAATCCTGGAGAAAGTAAGCCAGGGGTCGTTCGGGGTCGTGTACAAGGCGCGGCAGATCGGCCTGAACCGCACTGTGGCGCTGAAGGTGTTGCTGGGCGGGGCGGGCTCCGGTGAGGAGGCCCTGGCGAGATTCCATAGGGAGGCGCGCGCCGTAGCGAGGATAAGACACCCCAACATAGTTCCGATATACGACATAGGGTTCGAGGACGGGCACCACTACTTCACGATGGAATTCGTGGACGGCGAATCGCTCAGCAGGCGCCTGATGCGCGGCCCGATCCCTCCAGCCGAGGCGCTCGGGATAATCGAGGTGCTCGCCGACGCCATCGAGGCGGCCCATCGCGCCGGAATAATCCACAGAGACATCAAGCCCTCAAACGTGATGCTCGACGCAGCCGGCAGGCCGTATATGACCGATTTCGGCCTCGCCAAGCAGCGCGACGTGGACACTCAGTACACGGCCACGGGAACCACGCTCGGGACGCCCTCGTATATGCCGCCCGAACAGGCCAAAGGGGAGATAGACCGCATAGACTACCGCAGCGACGTCTACTCGCTCGGCGCGGTCCTCTACGAGATGCTTACCGGCAAGCCGCCGTTCTCCGGCCGCTCGCTGCTGGAAGTCATCATTGCGGTAATCAACGAACAGCCGACACCCCCGAGAACCCTGAATCCCAGGATACATCGCGACATCCAGACCATCGTGATGAAGTGCCTGGAGAAGGATCCTCGGAACAGGTACCAGTCCGCCGCCGAGCTTCGCGACGATATAAGGCGGTACCTCAACGGAGAAGCTATTCGGGCTAGGCCCGTGGGTCCGGTAGTGCACGCCTTCCGGGTGCTCCGCGCTAACCGCGTGACCGCTTTCGCTCTCCTGCTGGCCTTCGCCGGACTGGTAACCGCCTACGTGCGCACCAGGCAGC
The DNA here is from genome assembly GCA_937991785.1 of uncultured bacterium. Lineage (GTDB taxonomy): Bacteria > Planctomycetota > SZUA-567 > H5-PLA8 > CALKMO01 > CALKMO01. The sequence continues at coordinate 7,439 of CALKMO010000338.1, forward strand.
TGGACGCAGCTCGCAGGACTTCCGCTGAGGCGGCGGCGCGGATGAGGGAGAAGGAGAGGGAAGAGGCTGAGGCGAGCCGCCCGCGGTGGAGAACGATGGCCGTCTACGAGTTCCCGCGGGATCTCCGGACAGGCGAGTGGATCAAGGAGACAGTGAAGGAGACGCTCGCCCCGCCCCAACGCCGCGAGCGGACGGTCGCGCAGATACGCTGCCGCCAGAACCTCTTCGGAGACATAAGGGCGCTGGTCGAATTCTCCATAGCCGACCGGGTCTCCCCGGGGACGATCCTGCGGTTCGGAATCCGCGGCGAAGATTCCTTCTATGTGCTGTCGGCCGGCGGCGGCAGGATGGGACTGCTCGCGATGCAGCCGAGCGACAGGGAATTCGCCAGGAGCGAAGGCGAAAGGTTCGCGTGGCTCATTGCCGAGAAGGAGTGCCCCGAGTTCGCGCCTGGCGACTATGCCTTGATGATGTGCCGGACCGACATGAACCTTCGCTTCCGCCTGGCATGTCCGGACGGCAAGGAGGTTGAGCTGCCGTTCTGGGCGCCGGAGCTGACGAACTGGCGGATGAAAAACGTGTTCCTGGTCTTCCGCGAGACCGATGTGGAAAGCTCTGTGCGGGTGCGGCGCGTTCGAGTGGACCGCCTGCTAGCGCCCATACGCGCCGACGCTCTCGCCTTGGCCCGCGCCACATTCATGCGCGGCGATTATAACGGAGCTATTCCCGAACTTGAGCGTCTCCGCAGAGAATCCCAAAACCCGGCCGCCAGGCTCGAGGCGGTTTTCCTGCTGGCCATGGACCAGGAGCTCCAGGCCCAGCGCGGCCGCGCCCAACGCCCTGACGCCGACAAGCTGAGGACCGCCGCGGGCATATACGAGGAGCTTCTGGACGAGGCGGAGAGGTGCCTATCCAGCCATAGAGAGAAGGCGGGCGAAGAGACGGCGGCGAAAAAGGGGCGATGGAAGCTCATGTTAAGCCGGGAAAACGCGGTCGGCGGGGATAACGTGGGCGAGAAGGATGCCGCCGAGGACGAGCCGTACTGCGAGAAGAGCAAGGTCGCCGAGCTGGCGGCGAGGGCGCGGCTCCGGCTTTTCCTGATCCGCTCGGCCGCCCAAGAATTCGACGAAGCGGAAAGACGCTTGTCGGAATATTTGCGCGAGCAAGACGGTTTGCCCGAGGACTTCGCATGGCACATCCTCGGTCCGTTCGGCCCGTTCCGAACGGCGCTGGAGGCGAAGCCCGGCAAGCGCCTAGGCCTATGCAGGAAGCTGGTGGCTTTTGGCGGCATCCCTCCCGGCTGCAGCGAATTCGGGGCCCTTGTGCAGCGTCTGGGGGTAGAGCTTGTGTCGTCAGGGAACCCCGAGCTGGCGATGGAACTGCACCGCGATTACCCGGGTCCGCACTTGGCCGGCATACTACAGGCGGCCGTGACAGCTATGCTGAAAGGCGGACGTCTTGATGAGGCGCGAGAGATGTTCCGTACGGCGGTCGCGGCCTACGATCGGCCCGAGGAAAGGGCCAAGTGGGTCGAAAAGGCATGCGAGATCGCCGACGCGCTCGTGGCGGCCGAAAGGGGAGCCGAAATCCCCGCGCTATACGCCATGTACCCGGCCGAGGAAATGGGCGCGAGGTTCGCGGCGGCCATAATGGCGGCCGCAAAGGCCCAGCGTCTCGACGAGGGCGTCGGTCTGCTCAGCGCGGCCGTCGGTCCCTTCCTGCAGTCCAGGCGGGGAGAGTTGCTGGATGCCGCCAGGGAACTGTGCCGGGCCATGGTGCGCGCGGGCCAGTGGAACAGGATTGACGATGTATGCGAAGCGCTGCCGCAGGAAGGACTCGCCGATGCATTCGCCGACGCCGTACGAATGATGTACGCCATGCCGCCATGGAACGACGACGCCTTGGCCGACCTGCTGCGTTCGGCCTACAGGCGATTTCGCGACCGCGGCGATAAAGCGACCGTGGATGCGGCCGTCGCGGCGATAAGCGCGCAGAGCGCCGTTACGCGCGAGGAATCCTACATGAGGCTGCTTAAAATACACGAGGCATACCCGATCCCGTCCCATCACCAGCAGATACGGCAGGTGTTCGACTGGCTTTACATGCAAAAAATGGTCGTACCGTTCCTCGAATTCTACGCGAAGGCCAGGCCCGTCCTGCGTCCGTTCCCCGCCGACGTGCAGGGCATGGCTGTATACGTGATTGAGGATATCCGCGCAGGCGGCGCCGACCCGTTCAAATACCTGAAGGACGTGGATGCCTCGTTCGGGAACGACCCGACGCGTTTGGCGGAATGGAAGATCGAGCTCGGCGACCTGAAGGTCAGGACGGGCTCGCCGGCGGAAGCCGCGGCGCTGTATGAGGAAGCGATGAAGTCTACCGCGGTCGAGCCGCGGACGAGGCTTCGCGCCAGCGTGCGCGCCGGCATGCTCGCCCTCATTAAAGGCGACGCTGCGGTTTTCTCCGAACGCATCGCCCCCTCGATCAGGGCGCTGTGCGGGGCTGAGGGCGTGGAGGAGGATCTGAAGCTGGCAGCGCTCTGCCTCGCCGGATACAAGGGAATCGAGGAGGTATCAAAGGAGAAGGCCGCGACGCCGCGAGGCGCTGTCACTGACGCGGAATGGGACGCGCTGTTCGGGTTAAAACTCTGGGCGACCGGACGTTCCGCCGAGGCGCGCCGAAAGTTCATCGAGGCCATGGAAGCCTGCGAGAAGAACCGGCGATGGCCCGCCCACGTAATACCTACGCTGCTGAAACTTTCGGAATGACCCGCGCGGCGCGGCCGGGTCCGCTCCGGAAAAGGCAGCCCGGCGGAACGCTGCCGGATCATTTGGCCGGCACGGGTCCGCCGATCAGGAACGACGAACGGATGCGCGGCGCGCCCCGCGCGGACCTTTTTGGAGCGAAAAATCCCGCCTACGCGAGGAGGTTCACGAATGGCTCATGTCCCCCTGCGGATCAAGGGCGCTTCGGTACGGCGCTTGGCCGGCCGCATTGACGACCTGCTCGACGATGAAACCGGTTGCCCCTGGGACAAGGCTCAGACGCCGGCGAAACTGGCAAGAATGCTGATCGGAGAGGCCAAGGAGCTTCTGGAGGCCATCCGGAGGCCGGAGGACGCGGCGGAGGAGGCCGGCGACTGCCTCATGCTCTTGTTCATGATCCTCTCAAAGATGCAGGACCGTCGAGGTACCGACCCGAACCTGGCCTTCGACTCGATATGCCGCAAGATAGTGCGAAGGCACACGTGGATATACGGCGGCGACAGCGCGCCGACGCCGGCCGCGGCGATGCGCCTGTGGAAACGCAATAAACGCGGCGAACGGAAGATGAACATCCGCCGAGCGGCAAAAGGTTCGGAGCGGCCGGCGGCATCGAAGAGAGGCTGAAGCGCAAGGATCGAAGCCTACGGGAGGTTATGCCGGGCGGCGGACTGGCGCGCGGGGCACAGATCGAAGATCAACCGTTCGAGCACATCGCGGACGGAGGCGCGGGAGAGTTTCAGGTCGAGATCCGCGCGAAGGAGGTATTCGTAAGCGGCCGAGATATCTTCTTTTCTCCACAGAGCGGCGTTCCTTCCGGCCGCCTCCTCCCTCCCGGCCCATGCCCCCATCGCTCTGCCGGCTTCCGCAAAACCCTTGCCGCCATCCAGCATTGCCCTGCCAGCCTCGAGCTTTCCAAGCGTCCTGAACATGGCGCCCAAAAACAGGATCGCGATGGTCTTCTCGTCGCGAACCGTTCTCCCGTCCGAGTAAGGGTCGGCGGCGCCGAGCGCGAACAGCCGAGCCGAAGCATCGAGCGATCCTGAGAGATCCCTGGCGGCGACGAGATCGGCGAGCGCGAACGCG
>CALKMO010000339.1 GCA_937991785.1 uncultured bacterium
TTAATTACGAACGAATGATCGAAAGTTATGCTCGCGAACGCCAGAAGCTTTTCGTCTCCGTTGCCGTGAGCCAGCATCACCTTGACCTCGGTAATATCCATAAGCGTCGCCTCGCAATTAACATAGCCCAGCACTCAGTCCGACACGGCGCAAGCCGTTTTGAAATCCTGGATCCGCGCCACGTGCCGGTCGCCGCAAGAGCGGCGGCAAAACAAAATCCTATCCAGTAAGTGCTGCCTAACGCCCAATCGCAAAACAAAAGGCGCAAGTACTATCGTCTTGGAACAAGCCCCTTTGAGATAAATTTGCGCGCTCTTCCTTTGCAATCGCAATGGGATGCCGGTCGGTGCCAATGGTACCTCATTCGCGATCATGGAACGGCCTCGCGATCTTGCCGACAGCGCTTGGGAATCCCCGGATTGCGGCGAGCCGCAGCTCTTTAGCCTCCTCTTCGTCGGTCGCTACCACAAAGAAACTTGACCCGCTTCCTGACATGTGTATTCGCGCATTCAGACATGCGGATAACCGTTCACGCCATAGCCGCATTTCCGCAGAAATATGCAAGGCGGCGATCTCCAAGTCATTTTTTGACAATCCTCTCTTAAGATCAAAGGTTCCTTCCAATAAGCTCCGCACAAATAAGTTAACTTCGTTCTGAATATTTGTCAAGTTATTGTCTTTCTGATATTCGTCTGACGTTCGGATTTCATCCAACGCGCGATATACCGCTGGCGTAGGAAGGATTATTCCCGGATTCCATATAACGAACCATAAGTCCCTTATCGTTTTGTAAGGCAGGATATTAACTCTCTCGCCCCTGCCGGTGCATCTGGCAAGTCCTCCATCAAGAAAGAACGGCACATCGCTTCCCAGTTTTTTCGCTATAACTTCAAGCTCCGCCTTGCTTGCCCGCAAGCCCCAGAGGCGATTCAACCCCTTCAGAACTGTTGCGGCATCGCTTGAACCGCCGCCTAGTCCGGCGCCCCATGGTATTCCTTTTTTGAGATAAATATGCACTCCCCCTCTGAAATTATAGCTTTTCCTGAGCAGTTCAGCCGCCTTCCAAACCAAGTTATCCGGTCCAGAGGAGAGCGTTTCAGGTCGGCAGGTCAAACGCAATTTACCGGCTGATCTGAGTATAATTGTATCCACCATGTTTATAGCAAGCATAACGGTGTCAACGTAGTGGAAGCCATCCGCGCGGAGAGGACCGACTTTTAGGCAGAGATTAATCTTTGCTGGAGCCTTTAGGCGAATCGTTTGCATGTTCATGTCAAGCATTCCTATCCACAGGTTGATTCTCCGGGCTTTTCTCCGGCGGAAGGCCGGCGCGATGGATCTTCGCACGAAGCGTTGGTCTCGCCTCTGAGTGGCGGGTGCGGCGATAGCTTGGCCGGCGCTGCGCTGTGCCATTCGTTTAACATGGCCGCGGCGCTGCCGGCCGAAATCGCGGCATAGCCTGATGCAAAGGGACAGCCGTGTCCACCGAGCCATTCCTTCATCTTCCGGAACTCGACTTCGAAATTCGGGGTGAATACACCCTTCCCTAGGTTCGCTTCTATCTCCGCGACGTTCCAGAAACGTCCTTCGACGATTTCCCCTGGATCAAATCGGAACGGACCTTCGCACAGCGCCGCGTAAGTCCTTACGAACTCCGTCTCGATCTCCGACTCCCAAAGGTACGAATAGGCCGGGACGATGCTATCAGGCTTGGCCCCGAGTTCCTCCTCCATTTCCCTCTGCACGGCGGAATCCGGCGTCTCTCCAGGCCTCATGTGTCCTCCAACCGACGTATCCCACTTGCCTGGCTGGACGTCCTTAGAAGGCGCCCTCTTTTGGAGGAGAACTCTTCCCCTCCGGTTGAAGACCATCGCGTGGACCACAGCATGCAGCATCCGCGGATTCCCGTGGCACAGGCGCCGCGGGGCCGTTCCGACTGAGCGTCCGGTTTCGTCAACCAGCATGAAAAGTTCTTCGGTTCCGGATCGGCCTACCCCCGCTACATGCATATGGCCGCCGGCCGCTATCGAATCTTCAGCTTTCATCCTATGCTCCGTGCGAACCAGTCCGCCGCAGGACTTTCCCCGATCGCGAACGCTGCCGCCCGCGTCAGGTGGCGCCGACAGCTGAAGCCTGCGCCTATCGCACCACCGCCTATCCTTTCCTTAGGAGAGGGAAAATCGCCGCCTTCGAGGCGGCACGCCGCCGGGCGAACCGTCCGTACGCCGAACAATTGCACCTGATCCGCCGCTGTCGCCCTATAACGCGCGCCGACAAGGCCGCTACCGCCTCCTTAGCCGCGCCCTGGCCAGCGCCTTTTTCTGTTCAGCCTCGCGCATCTTGTGGCGCTTGTCGCCCCGCGATTTCCCTCGACACACCCCCACCTCAACTTTGACCCACGGTCCCTTGAAATACAGCGACAGCGGCACCGCCGTTCGGCCCTCTGCCGCCAGCCTGGCCTCCAACCTGGCTATCTCGCGCGCGTGGAGAAGGAGCCTCCTCGGACGAAGCGGATCGTGTCCGCCGACCGAGGCTTTCTCATAAGGAGGAATATTAAGGTGGATCAGCCACGCTTGCCCGCCGGAGATCTTTACGTGGGCGCCTTGGAAGTCCACCTTGTTGGTCCTTAGAACTTTCACTTCCGATCCGGCAAGTTCGATGCCGGCCTCGATCTTCTCTTCCACGTGGAAGTCGTGCCATGCCCTACGATTAACGGCGACGGGCCTTATCGGCGGCCCGGACCCTTCGCGGCGGCCGATCATTTTGCATCCCCGCCAGCCTGGGCCGGAGCGGCGTCGTAGGCTTCGAGCAGTACGGCTGTGGAGAGGAGCACGACGCGGAGCCCTATGCCCAGCGAATAGATCTCGACGCCTTCATCGAGCGAGTGCACGCCGGCGCTTCGATGCACACCGACGACCGTCGCCGGCACCCCTACACTCAGCGGAATGTTGGCATCCGAAGAGATGGAGGACGGGATGGCTTCGATGCCAAGCGCCTCGAGGGCGGAGGCGACCATCGCGGAGGGTTCCCGCGCCAGCGCCCCGTCGCCAACAGGCCTTTCGCCCGCTTTCTGTATCCGCAGCGATATCCCTTCCGGCAATTCCGCCCCGCGCACGACGGCAAGCAGGCAATCCTCGACATCCGAAAGCGCCCGCGCATCGACGGACCTGAGGTCCACCAGCATCGTCGCCTCGGAGGCGATGCTGTTTATGGATGTCCCGCCGGACAACACGCCGATGTTAAACGTCGTCCTCGGTTCGGCCGGGACCTTCATCCTCGTAAGCGGCTCGGCCAGCTGTATAAGTACGTGGAGGGCGCTGGCCTTGCCGAAGTCGGCCCAGCTGTGGCCGCCTGGGCCGGTGATCGTCAGCCTGTAACGGACTGAGCCGACAGGTTGCGAAAGCACCTGGCCTATGTCGCCGTCCAGGACCAGGACCGCGTCCACCACGCCGCGCCTTTCCGGAAACAGTCTCCGCATGCCCCTCAGGTTCCCAAGCCCCTCCTCCCCCACAGTGAAAGCGAGCGTAAGGCGGCCCCTGGAAGGGAGGCGATGCTTCAACATGTCCTCCGCGGCGCATAAGGCGACCGCTACGCTGGAGGCATTGTCGGCGATCCCCGGGGCATACATCCATCCGTCCCGTTCCTCGACTCGGCATGGCGTCCCCTCCGGAAACACCGTATCAATGTGCGCGGCGACCAGGATCCCGGCGCCTGGGCGGCCGGAGTCCACCGTGGTGATCACATTGCCTACTTCATCCTTTTCGACTGACGCCATTCCCCGCCACTTCAGCTCGGAGACGATGGCCTCCGCTCTCGGCCCCTCCTTGAAGGTCGGCGCCGGTATCTCGCACAGCTTCCTTGCCAGCGCCGCTATCTCGGCGGCGCGGCGCGGGGCTGCGGCGATCAGCTCCCGGAGCGGATCCGAGGCGGCCATGCGTCTTGCGATATCGGTCGGTGGTTCCAAGTTTTTCGTTCTCCCTTAGCGCCGCGAGGCGTCCGCCGTACGAACGCGAAAGGGGGGAAGCGCACCTGCCGGACCGGCGTTCGGCCGCTTCGTCCTTTCAATCAGGATCGTTCCCGTCCCAATCCCTGCGCGCTACGCCCTCGTCTCCGCACGTTCGGCATTATCTTCGGCCTCTTCTCGACCCCGACGCCGGTCCGTCCCGCCCTTCGTGCGCGGCTGGAGGGGCGGCCTCGCCGCCGGAGGATGCGCACGGGCCTCCTATGCTTCTGCCGCAGCACTTCTTATATTTCCTCCCCGATCCGCACGGACACGGGGCGTTCGGGCCGACACGCACTTCGCTCCGCCTTATCGTCTGGACCGGCTTGATCTCAGAGCCGCCGTGCTCCGACGCATCATGCACCGCCCGCGCTTCCTTCGCGCCGTCGAAGACGCTCCCCGCCTCTTCGTGCACCGCCTTCTGTCTGTCCGCGCCCCAGACGTCCTCCATCTGCTGCTTCTCGACCTTCTCGGTCACCTGCAGCTTGAACAGCAGATCTGTAGCATTTTCCTTCAGACTGTTGAACATTTCCTCGAACATAGCGAAACCTTCGCGCTTGTACTCCAGCTTCGGGTCCTTCTGGGCGTAGCCGCGCAGATATATGCCCTCGCGCAGCACATCCATAGCGTAGAGGTGGTCCTTCCATTTCTTATCTATTATGTCGAGCAACAGGAATCGCTCGAGCAGACGCATCTTTGGCAGCCGCACGATCTCCGGCTTCGGCCTGAGAGGATCGGCCTCCTCTACCAGCGAGAGCAGCCAATCCCGAACCCGCTGCATATTTTTGTAGCGAGCAAGATCCGCGGGACCGCCTATTTTGACGTTGTGGCTTTCAGCCCAGGCGACTATTCGCTGAAATTTCTCCGCCTGGGCACTCGGGATACGTCCCTCCTCATCCGGCTTGACGTCGAAATCGGCTTGCGTTACGTCCGCGAAGACTTTGGCGCACTCCGACGAGAGCACCTTGCGCCTGTCTATCCATGCCGGATCGGCCGAGCTCTTGTCGAGCGGGATGTCCATCTCGCCCATGGCCTTCTCGCGCTCGTCGTAAAAGGCCTTGACGCGGGCGATGATGACGTCCTCGAGGTCTTCGCCGATCTTGCCGGCTAGTTCAGAGGGAGTCATCTCGACGAGGAATTTCTTCTTCGCCCATGCGCACAGCACGGCGTAGTGCTCCTCGCCAGGCACATCGTTGACCGGCATCTGGGCTCGGACGGCAAGGGCGACTACATCCTCTATCCAGTCGAGCATTATCCGCTTGAGCGCAGGCGCCTTATCCGGAGTCTGGGCTTCGAGTATTTGCTGCCTAAGGCCGTATACGAGTTTGCGCTGCTCATTCATCACCTCGTCGTACTCTATCAGCCGCCTGCGGACGCCGAAGTGATGTTCCTCGACGCGGCGCTGGGCCTTTTCGATGCTTCTTGACACCATGCGGGATTCCAACGGCACGCCGTCCTTGAGGCCGGTTCGGCGCAGGAAGTTGCGCACCCAGTCTTTCGCGAATATGCGCATCAGGTCGTCGTCGAGCGATAGAAAGAATCGCGAGGAACCCGGATCGCCCTGCCTGCCGGCGCGGCCGCGGAGCTGGTTGTCTATGCGGCGCGCTTCGTGCCGCTCGGTCCCCACTATGTGCAATCCGCCCAGCTCGCGAACGCTGGTCCCAATCCGCATGGGGGGGAGGTAGTTCTCCGCCCAGAACTTCTCCAGCGCTGCGCGGCACTCATCGTCGGATAACTTCTTAGCCTCCTCCTCGCCCAGCCACCTTTCCGCCCAGAACCTGTACAGACGCCGCTCCAGCGTTTCCCGCGGTTCGTTGCCTGTCAAGTCCGGCGGAGCCATGTCGAGGTCTTTCCAAAACTTTATCAGCTGCGGCATGGTGAACTGGCCCAGGATTATGTCGGTCCCGCGGCCGGCCATGTTGGTGGCGATGGTTATGGCGCCCAGCTCGCCCGCGCGCGCCACTATCATAGCCTCTCGCGCGTGCTGCTTCGCGTTGAGCACCTCGAACTTCCCCTTAAACCCGCGCCGATTCAGCATCCCGGCCAGCACCTCGGATTTCTCTATGGACGTCGTCCCGATAAGCAGCGGTCTCCCAGTGCGATGGTAATTTTCTATCTCGGCGCAAATGGCATCGAGCTTCTCCTTAAGCGTGCCGTAGATCACGTCCGGGTGATTCGTTCGGCGCATC
>CALKMO010000340.1 GCA_937991785.1 uncultured bacterium
CAGGGCGGCCGCCACCGTCCCCGCGAGACTCCCAAAGGCTGCCGTATTTCCCCGCGACTCGCTCGATATCCGGCGCATTCGCAACCTCCTTTCCGCTGTGACTCCTCGCTCTCCTTATCCAATAACAGGGATCGGCGCGCCCGCTGCCGGAGTCGTAGCGGGCGAACGCCGCGCACGGAGCGACCGTTGAGCCGGCCGGCGGAAGATTGGCCCCCGAGCTCGCCGCAGGCGCCGGCGTTGCAGGCGTCGCCGGCCCCTGCGCCCTCCGTCAGACGGCCCGGCCGACCGTCCGGCGCCCCCGTGCGGGACGGCTTGCCGGCAGGAATAAGGGGGCGGAGCGCCTGCGGATGCACCAACAAACCGGCGGCGGCAGACGACTATACTTCGGCTCTTCTCCCCCCCCTTCATGGCACGTACTCGACCACTTTCGCCCCCACCGCGGCCTTGGCTGCCCTGCCCGGTCCCCTCGTTATTCGTTCCTCAAGCAGCCTCGCTCCCGCACGGCCGAGTTCCCTGAAGTCGTAGGCGGCCACGATCGCCGGCCAAGGGCGTATGTCGTCGGTGGGTTCAGCGGGGCCGGCGTAGGCGAGCAGGTAATCCTTCGACGCCGTCAGACCGGCGCTCCCCATCGCGGCCGCCACGCGCGGGACGATGTAGCTGTCGTCGCATACGACGGCCGGCGGTCGTTTGCCATCGCGCGCCGATCCGATGATGGGCGACAGCCGCGCTGCGTCGCCTTCGACGGACGCCCCCTCCGAAACGGCAAGCTCCAGCGACGCCTCGGTCGGCAGCCGCATGCCCGCTTCTCCCAACGCTTTCTCCAACGCCGCCCGGCGTTCCTCGCGCGCCGGATCGGCCGAGTCGGCCCGCCACATGCTCACGAAAAACGCGCCCCCGGGCAGCCTGGCCGCCACCTCGCGACCGAGCGCCAGCATCCCGGAGTAGTTGTCGAGCACCGCGCAATCAATGCCCAGTGCCCCGGTGTCGTAGTCGAGAACTACCACGGGCACGCCGGTGTCGCGGAGCAACAAGCAGTCGGCGTCGGAATAGATACCGAGCGCGATGATGCCGCCGAGCCGGTCGGCGAAGGCCCCGATCTCGCGGGCCTTCCGCGCGCGACTCTTGGTCCGCCATCCAGACAGCTTCAACTGGTTGTAGCCGTGCTCGGCGATCCATTCCTGGAACCCTTCGAAGACTTGCCGGTAGAAAGGATGGTCCGTCTTCGGGTATTCCTGGAACCCGAAAACCACCCCGATCGTTGAGATCTCCACCACCGCGTCTAAGGGATCTTCAACCGCCAGGAAAACCCCGCGCCCGTGTTCTGCGCGGCAAATCCCTTCCTCCACCAAACGCCTGACCGTCCGCTCCACCAAGGCCTTACTGACTCCGTAAGTCTTCGCGATCTGCCTGATCGAAGGAAGAGCGCTACCCGCCGAAACCCCGGCCTTGCCGATATCCTGCAACAATGCAACTCTTAAATCAGAAGGAGAACGTGCCGGATGTTCGCCCAAGTTCCTTTTCCTCCTCGAAAAACCTTAATGTCTCTACTGTCTTATACACTACAGACAGCTATCCGTCCAGCAAAATTTTGAGGACTCAAACGTATCTCTCCTAAAGGTCCCGGAGAAATAACATAAGTGTTTATTCTAAAATGCATTAAGATTGTACTGCCTAATTCTTGAACGCGCGATTCATGAAGCCGCAAGCGCTTAAGCTCGATTCCCGCAGGAACATACGGATGCTCTGACCCGTTTTTTGAAGCGTGGTCATAGGGGAAAATGTGCCGGTGGAGGAACGAGGTTATTTTACCAGGCGATCTGTCGGTCAACCATTCGAACTTGAACATCAATTCCTTTTGTTTGACTTGGGGGAGTAATGCTGTAGTTTCTATTCGAAAAATCACGGCGTTGTGTTCTATTTACCTAAGTTCTCATATCGCTTTATGTTGGGAGGAGGGGGGGAAGCGCGGGCACCGTAAGTGCGGTGAGTTCTGTGGCGGACACAATAGCTTTCGCCCGGGCAAGCGATTAAGGCGCGCGTCATGCCAAGTAATGTCTTTGGAGAGGGGGGAATCCGCAAGGCGGCCGGATGGAACCGCCTTGGAATCGCCCCCCGCGAAGCGATGGAACTTCGCGGGAGGCATCGGACTTGTACTTGCGGCCCGGCGAAAATTCGACGCGCGGCGAAGGTTTGCGCGGAAGTGATCGCAGCGGCGATCCTAGTTATCGTCGCCGCGCCGAAATTGCGTTCGTCCACCGCGGCCGGCGAAGCGACATCTGCGGCGGAGAGAGGGGAAGCGGCATCCGGCGGAGCGACGGCGCCGAAAGGCGGCCTCGAGTGGCCGCGCTATCGCGGACCGAACGGCGACGCAGTCGCGGAAGACGCCGGCATCCCCCACGCCGATCTGGCGGCCGGTTTCCGGAAAGTTTGGAGCGTCCCTCTGCCTGACGAACCTTCCGCCGATACTGGTCCTTCATACGCTCGCTATAACACTTACTCGGGCCCTGTAGTCGCCGGCGGAAAGGTCTACGCGCCTTCAAAGGTCGGCAATAACGACGTCTTATCGTGTTTCGATGCCGCCACCGGCAATCGGATCTGGCGGTACGAATTCGAGGTTCCGGTCCTGAAGAAAGAATACGGGACCGGCATGCGGGCGGCCCCATGCGTGCACGGCGATTACATATATATGCTGAGCTACTGGGGCCATCTTTCCTGCCTCGACAGGAAGGACGGGAACCTGGCTTGGCGGCGGGATCTTGTCGGCGAATATAACGGCAAGCTGCCGCCCTTCGGTGCGTCGGCCTCGCCAGTCGTCCTGGACGGAAGGCTGATCGTGCTGCCCGGCGGGCCTGGTGCGGCTGTGGCGGCGTTGGATCCGGCGACCGGAAAGGAGCTTTGGAGGTCCGGCGATGGCGAACCTGCCTACGCGACGCCGACGGCGGCAACCATATGCGGCGTCAGGCAGATACTGGCGTTCATCGCCCCCGGGCTGGTCGCCTTCGACGCGGCGACCGGCCGCGAACTTTGGCGCTACGACTATCCCGAAGACTGGCGCAAGAACATCGCCGCCCCGATAATCGTCGGGGATATCGTATATATCGCAAACAGAACGCTCGGCGTCACGGCCCTGCGCATATCTTTCGACGGAAGCACGTGGAACGTATCGAAGCTGTGGGCATCCCGGAAGGAGAAAATGCACTTTGCCTCGCCCGTCCTTGGCGATGGCTGCATGTTTTATCACGACGGGAAGAAGTCAATAAGATGCCTGGATCTTTCGAGCGGGAGCCTGCTGTGGGCCGAACCGGACCTGGGAAGCCAGTGGGCCGGGATGATCCGCATCGGGCGATCCCACCTGCTCGCCGCCACGGACGACGGCCACCTCAACATATTGGAAGTTTCGCGGGAATCATGCCGTAGGATAGTGCGGTTCCAGGCCTTCGGGGTCGCCTTCGTTCAGCCGGCAATAGCGGACGGCAGGCTGTATGTGCAGGACTTCAAGGAGCTGGCATGTTTCGACCTTCGCGATATCGCGGACAAGGGGGGAGGCCGTCCGGAGGATTATCTTAAACCCATCGAGAAGCAGCCCGGCGGCCGCAAGGATATCGCGTCCATATGGGAGTCTTCGAACCGATCGTTTCAATGCGGCTGGCTGGCCGCCTTGGCGCTGTCGCTCCTCGGGGTCGTCCTTGTTTCACGCGGCAGGGGCTTATCTTCGCTGGCCGTCTGCCAGGCGGCCGCTTTAGGTACAGCGCTGGCCATGCTGGCGGCCGGAATATTCGCCGGAAGCGGCGTCGAACTTCTGAAGAGGCCGAAGTTTTACACTGGGATGGCCATAATCCTGGCAACGATAGCATCCTTGGCGCTCCGGATCGGTAGCGCCGGCAGGGCATCCGACCTCAGACGCGCTACGGTATGGATCGCCTTGGCTGCTGCGGCGATCGGCCTGGCGGCGATATCGCGGGTCCAGATATCCACAGTGGATGTATGGGCGCTCGTCTCCTCCGATGCGATACGGGCCGAAAAAGCCGCGGTCGGAGATCTGACCGCCGCCGCGGCCGCAGCCGCCTTTGCCGTCCTGCTTGCCACCGTTCGGTTCGCGCCGTCCGATTCGTCCGCGAGCGGATTCTGGTGGCGCGGGGCGCTGCTTTCGATATGCGCCGGCGTCGCGATCGGCTATTCCGTCCGGCTCATGGGGGCGTTCTTTTCGACGGCCATGCTCCTGGCTCCGCCGCTGATGGCCGTACGCCTTCTCGGCGGTCGCCCCGGGGCATTCGTGGCTGCGCCGGCCGCCGGTCTGGCGGCCGTCAGCATAGGCATGTTGCTGGCTTTCAAGCATAATCTATCGCCGGGAAGGGCGTCGGCGGTCATCGCATGTCTGCTTGCCGGAGGCGCCTGGGGCATGTCGTCCGCGGCCGGCGCGATCCTCGCCCGCATCTTTCCGACGCCTGAAGGGGCGGGTCATGGGTCGGCCGACAGGACCGGTTCGGGGGCGCCGGCAGGTCTCCCCGCAGCAGCCACCGCGCGCCGTTTCCAGGCTGCGACCCTCGGCGCCTCTGCATGCGCCAGCCTGGGCTTGATGGCTTGGATAGCCAGGCCGTACTTCGAAGGCTTCGATATTCTCCCGGCGGGGCGCCTGCCGATCGCCTCCTACAGACCTGTCTTCGTCGAGGGGTCGGAGGCACAGTGGCCGTCGTTCAGGGGACCGCGATGCGCCGGGCTTGCGCCGCCGGGCAAGTGGCCCATCGCATGGTCGGCCAAAGGCGATGGGCGCGAAAGCTCCGGAAGCAGCGGTAGCGACGGCTCGGCTGGAGAAGGAAAAGCCGGCGGCAGGCGGGACGGAATCCTGTGGAAGACGGAAGTCCCCCTTCCTGGATATTCCTCCCCCATAGTGTGGGGCAAACGCGTCTTCTGCACCGGCGCCGGCGACGAGTCTCGGGAACTGTTCTGCTTCGACGCCGACGACGGCCGGCTGCTCTGGCGCAGGGCCGTGGGGCCTGCCGGGAAGATCGGAGGCGACGAACCGCAATCCGGCTGGGCTGCTCCGACTCCGGCTTCCGACGGGAAGCGGGTCCTTGCGGTTTTCCCTACCGGGTTCGCGGCGGCTTTCGACTTCGAAGGGAACGAGATCTGGTCGAAGAACTTGGGACGGCTCGAAAGCCGCTACGGATACTCATCATCGCCGACGGTATGGAAAGACCGTTTCATCCTGCAGCTCGACATAGGGGGCGACGGGGGATCGCGGCCGAGGTTGACGGCGCTTGACGCGGCGACCGGCAGAATACTGTGGGAGAGGGATCGGCGGGAGGGCGAGTCGTGGAGCAGCCCGGCGATGGTCCGAACTGAGCGGGGCGATTTGATCGTTACATGCGCCGCGCCGCGTGTGATCGCCTATAGGCCCGAAGATGGATCGGAGGTATGGCGGGCATCGGTGTTGGGCGGAGACGTGGTGCCTTCGGCGGTATTCGCCGGAGGAATGGCGCTGGTCTGCAACGACCAGGCGCGGCTCGCCGCGGTGCGGCTGAACGGCGCCGGCGACGTGACCGGCTCCGGGGTGGCGTGGACGCACGAAAGCCACGATCTGCCGGATACCGCGTCGCCTGTGACCGACGGAGAATACGTATACCTGTTTTCGGCGGGGGGCGTGGCGAGCTGCTGGGATGTCGCATCCGGGAATGTCATTTGGTCGCACCAATTCGATACCGGCTTCTGCGCCTCCCCCATC
>CALKMO010000341.1 GCA_937991785.1 uncultured bacterium
TTGCATTCGCGTCCGGCTACATGGGATTGGCGCACCGTGAGAAGGCGGCGGCCTGCTTCCTGTTCGGATCGTTCGCGGCCGAGTCTTTGATACTGGCCGAAGCCGGTCAGCAAGTCGGCGCTATCCAAGTCGCGGGGACCACCAGCAACGAACAGATATGCTTCTTCATCACCACATGCGACTACACGATAATAGGCGAGGAAGTGTATGCGGCGGGCGCATACCTGTCGCGCGACCCTGTCCAGCGCGGATCGCTCCGCGGCCAGGATATAGCCAAGGGCGTCCTCCTCGCCGTCGTGATAGCCGGAGCGGTCTTCGCCACTCTTTCGGCGGCGGACATGACCGGCGATTGGTCCCCCTATAGGACGGCGTGGGCCAGATGGCTCCTGCCGCTTAGGCGCGGATAGGCGACCCGGGAGGAATGCCGCGATGCGCAGGAAGCTCATAGCCGCGGTCACCTTTCTGGGAGGGATATATTTCATCGTCGAGTTCATTCTGCCGGAACGCTTCCCGGACGGCATGGGTCCCGACGGCGCATGGAGGGGGTTCAAGTTCCGGGAATTCCACGAAGAGATACTGACCGGCCTGCAGTCTGTAGGCATGGCCGCCGTCGGACTGGGCATAGTGAACATATTGCGCGTGTTCGGCATCGCGGTGCTGAAGCGGCGGAAGGGCTGGCAATTCTCGCTTACGCTCATCCTTGCGATGCTCGCCATGATGGTAGTTATGTTCGCGGATTGGGGATTGCTTCTGAGGCAACAGAATCTTGCCGGTCCCCTCGGCGTGCAGCGGGAATTCGAAGGCAACCTTCTGGACCGCATAGGCAGGCCGGCACCGGACGCGGCTGCGGCTGCGCGGTCGCGCGCGGTGAAAGCGATGGCGCTTGGAAGGTATCTCGCCGACACAAGGGCATCGGTGTCGTCTCCCGACGTAGGGCTTGAAGACATAAATTCCCATATAACAGAGCTGTGCGCTTTCCTGTCCGGGGAGGGGCCTGCGCCCGCATTTTTCCGCCTCCCTGATGCTCCCGGCAATCCGCCGATCTTCCGCCGGAGGACGGACCTGCTTGCGCCGCCTCCCGAACCGCCTGCCGGCAGCAGGGAATCGCTGGTCAGGGAGGACTTGGCGACGCCGGACGGTCGGGCCCGGCTCGCCGCGCTGGCCGCGCGCCGCTCCGAACTGGTCGCCGCTTTGCGCGATGCGGCCAAGCCCCTGGGAGACCTTGCGGCCAAGCCGCCTTCGGATCCGGGCATTCCGGAGGCGTTGCGGCCTTTGGCTGAGAAATGCCGCGAAGTAGGGCCGCGCTTGCGCGAGCTGGCCGCGGACGCACGCGCCTTGGCCGATTGCGAGCGGAAGGCCTACAAACCGCCCGAGAAGCTCATGCTGCTTTATGCGGGCGGACCCGAGGCGCCTCCTCCGCCGCCGTTCGGGCGCATATACCTGGCCTCCCGAGCCTTGCACCACGCCGGCAACGTTCTGGAGAAATACGCGAACGTGCTGGAGCGCGCCGCCGAAGCGATACCGGCTGCCGAAAGCGGCCAGAGAAGCCTCGCCGCATGGCTGGCGGAAAGGCGACCGGGCGTTGATGCGCTTCGCGACGAGTGGATGTCCCGTTTCGAAGGTGAGATAGGCTCGGCCGTATCCGCCGCCGAGGTTTCTCTGAAGTCGCGCGGCAAGCTGGATGCGGCGCGCGGGCGCATGTTGGAGTCTCTCAGGGAGACATGCCGCATAGCCTCGTCCCTGAGCGCGGCTGTAACCGGCCTGGAGGAGGCGGCATCGGCCTTCATCGCAAGGGCAGGACCGGATGCCGGCGCCGCCGCAAAGGCGGAAGTCTCTTGCGCTGGGGCTATGGAGATCCTCCGCTCCGTCGAGACTCCCATGCGCCTGCACCTGCTGCGCAGGGCGGAGCAAGATATCCTATACCTGGATTTGGATGAGAAGGACAGGGCTGCCATCGTCCCTCCGGATCTCGACCGCGTCTGCGGGACGGCGGCGCCGGCGGCCGCGGATGCCTCCGGAGCGCTCATGCGGATGTCCGAAGCCGCCAAGGCCCGCGCGGAGCTTCTTGAGAAGGAGGCTGACGAAGCGGAGATCGCCGCCGCCGGGCGAGCGCGGGATCTGAGGCAGTCTTGGTCGGATAAGAGCAGCATGGAGCTTTTCCGATTGCGGCGCGAGGAGGACGGACTGAGGCGGAGGGCGGCGGAGCTCAGGCGCCGCGCCGCCTTCGTACGCGATGCGCACGCGCTGGCGGCGGAGGCGGCCGGCAAGTCCGGTCAGATCCCATGCGTGGCGGCCGTGGAGGGGCTGCTCGAATCGCTGCGCAAACGGCCGGCGGCTCCCGGAGAACGGGCGGACGGCGGGAAGCCCGGCGAAGCCGCTCCCGCCGCCGATATGGAGGCGGCGATAGAAAACGCGGCAAGGACGGTTGAGGACGCGTGGGTCGAGCTGGCGAAAGACGCGGTCAGGGCGCTGGACAGGCTTGTCTACAAGGAGGAGATGAAGGATGTCCGGGCCGCATCGGTCGCCCTCTCGAGCGCCAAGGCGATGGAAGGGGCCGCCTCCGCGGCGGCGGCGATGCGCAGGGCTGAGCGCGACGCGCGCATGGCGGCCTATTCGATCGCCGCCGGGAGGATCCCGGAGGCACGCGGATTCATGGCGTCCGTAAGGGAGGAGCTCGAGACGGCGAGGGAGGGGATGGGCGCGGCCCTGGCCGAGAGCGCCGAGAGATCCGTAATAAAGGGATTGCGACGGGTGTTGTTCGACGGGCTATTCGTTTCGCTGGGCGCCGCCATGTTCTCGCTCCTCGCCTTCTACATAGCCAGCGCCGCGTACCGCGCGTTCCGAGTCAAGTCTGCCGAGGCTGCGCTTATGATGATCGCCGCCTTAATAGTGATGTTCGGGCAGATACCGTTCGGCGGCCACATATGGGGCGAATTCCCGGCGGTGCGGCTGTGGGTCATGCAGGTATTTTCGACTCCGGCGTTCCGGGGCATAGCGCTCGGCGCGGCCGTGGCGTCCCTGGCGATGGCGATGCGCATGTGGTTGTCGCTCGAAACCGGGGCGTTCTATCGCGAGGAGGACGAGGCGGACGGGGAAGGGGCTGAGGGGGGCGGATCGTGACGGCGGCGAAGGTGTTCGAATACATCGGCCGAATGGACCGGCGCGCGGTATACGCCGTGGTCGCCGCCGCCCTCGTCGTTCCAATCCTTCTGCAGTGGAGGCTCAAACCGGCGGAGATGAAATCGGCCAGGAAGTTCTTCGACTTCGTCGAATCGCTGCCTGCCGGCGATGGACGGCTCGTGCTGATATCCGCCGATTGGGGACCTTCGACCAAGGCCGAGAACGAGCCTCAGACCGAGGTCCTTATCGAGCACCTGATGCGCCGCAGGCTGCCGTTCGCCGTGGTAAGCTGCACGCCCGACGCCGAGCCGTTCCTTAGGGATCTTCCCGAGCGCGTGGCCAGGCGCTTGAACGCCGAAAACCCTCGCGAGAGGTGGGAATACGGGCGCGACTGGGTGAACTTCGGCTATCAGCCAGGTTGGACCATAATGATACAGAAGATGGCCGCCGCAGACGACATCCGACAGGCGCTGGGCACCGACGCGCGCGGAACGCCGCTTAACGAGGTGCCTTGCATGAAAACGGTCAGGACCATCAAGGACGTAAAGCTTATGGCCGAGTTCACCGGCTTGGTGGGCGCGTTTGGCGCGTGGGTGGCGTTCTTCCAGACGAACGAGTACCGGCCGCCGATGGCCCACGGCTGCACGTCCATAACCATACCCGAGGCGTACATCTACCTGGATTCGGGCCAAATAGTTGGGCTCCACGAGGGGATCGCCGGCGCCGCGGCCTATTCGGATATGCTTTCGGAAAAGTACAAGGGCCGCGGACCGGACAGGGCCATAGTGACCAACACCGCATTGGCCGTG
>CALKMO010000342.1 GCA_937991785.1 uncultured bacterium
AGCCCTCAAAGAAGTCCCCGGCGTGGCCGTACAGAAGACCGGACACGGCTTCGGAGGCTCGCCGTTCATCCGCGGCTTCACAGGCTACAGGAATATCTGCATGATAGACGGCATCCGGTTCAACAACGCTTACTTCAGGGAGGGGCCGGTCGAATACTGGAACTCCATAGACATGTTCTCCGTCAAGCGGATAGAGGTCGTCCGCGGGCCTGCCTCGGTGTTGTACGGCTCCGACGCCGTAGGCGGGGCGGTCAACGTGATCACGCGCGGAAGGGATCGCTTCGACGACGGCTGGCATTTCAACGGCGAATTGGCCTACAGGGCGTCCACAGCGGAGGCATCCCACCAGGGGCACGCAGAGCTGGAGGGCAACTACGGCAAGGCGGTCGGATTTTACGTGGGGGCGTCGGCCAAGCTGTTCGGAGACCTCGACGCCGGTGGAGATATCGGGCGGCAGCCGAAGACCGGCTACGAACAGTACGACTTCCACGCCAAGATAGACCGCTTCCTGGAACCCGGGCACAGGCTGACTTTCGCCTGCCAGGTATCCGATATGGACGACGTCTGGCGGACTCACAACACGATCTACGGCATATCATGGCACGGCACGACGGTCGGAACCGACAGGGAGAGGATCCATGACTACACCAGGCACCTCGGCTACGTGCAGTATTCCGGCGAGATGCCGGGCTCGATCGTGGACCGGATCAAAATCAGCCTTTCGATGCAGGCTCCGCGCGAGCACCGAGACAGGGTGTCCGGCTCGGGGGCGACGGAAAAGTACGGCGTGTTCGTCACGCAGTTCGGGGCTTCCGCGCAGATGGAAAGTCCGCTGCCTGTCGGCCGCCTGACGTACGGCGTGGACTACTACCGCGACTGGATCGAATCCTTCCGGCGCGACTGGAACGCTTCGGGCGTATACCTCGGCCGCGCCATCCAGGGACCCGTCGCGGACGGCTCGACCTTCGACCTGTTCGGAGCGTTCCTGCAGGGGTCGTTCCCGTTGGCCGGGGACGCGCTCGAAATTATCGTCGGCGGACGCTACACCTATGCGGCGGCCGATGCCCCGCGGGTGGCCGATCCGGTCACGTCCGGGAACGTCGTTTCGATATCCGAGTCCTGGAACCACGCGGTGGGCAGCGCCAGATTCATCTGGCACGCTGACAAGGAGAAACATTGGCGCCTGTTCGGCGGCGTTTCGCAGGCGTTCCGCGCCCCGACGTTGATGGACATGACCCGCTTTGACGTCGCGCGGACGGGGGAAAAGGAAGTCCCCGCCCTGGACCTCGATCCAGAGGAGTTCCTGACCGGCGAGTTCGGCGGGAGGGTCGTATACGACAACGTCTGGGCCCAGGCGGCCTATTACTACACCGTCATTGACGGGATGATCATTCGCGCTCCGACAGGGCGAATGGTAGGGACGTTGGTGGAAGTAAGAAAGAAGAACGAAGGCGACGGTTACGTGCACGGTTTCGAGATCGAGGCCGGATGGCGCTTCCACCCGCAGCTTACGCTCAGCGGCGGCTTCGCGTGGCTGGACGGCGAGGTGGATGCATATCCGACTTCGGCCCCGGTCAGGAAGAAACAGCCTCTGGAGAAGATGATGCCGCCGCAGGGGTTTGCGAGCCTGAGGTGGGACAGCCCGAATAAGAAGTACTGGGCCGAGTTCCTCGTCCGGGCGGCCGACAACCAGGACGATCTTCCGCCTGGCGACAAGCGCGACACCCAGCGCATCCCGCCAGGGGGGACGCCGGGATACGCTGTGCTGAACGTTCGAGGCGGCGCGGAACTCTGGAAGGGACTCCGCTGGTCGCTCGCCGTGGAGAACCTGACCGACAAGAACTACCGCGTCCACGGGTCCGGCGTCAACGAAGCGGGCTTTAACGTGATAAGCTCGCTCAGGTGGAGGTTCTAGCGGGGGGCCGGCGCGTCGGCCGGCGGAAAGGTTGGGGAGCCGCGGGTCCCACACGTATTGTGTGTGCCGGCGGAATGCCGGGCACCGATGGAAGGATGACCATGGGGTTCTCTCTGCGAGAGCACTTTGGACTGCGAACTTTGCTTTTTGACAAGCAGCTTCATGGAAGGAGGCTGTCATGGAGTATAACAACACGGATTCGGCCGTCCTGGCAAACAGCCGGTCGCAGTGGGCGATCGCGGCCGCATGGGGCGCGGGCTGGTTCGCGTTCTCTATGGTCTATCACGATCTTTGGCGGAACAAGCCGTACTCGTGGCTTACGGCGAACGAATGCCTTGCGATAGCCTCGGTCATGAGCATGTGTTTCGCGCTGGCCGCCGGACCGTTGTTCCGGTTCGGATGGGTCGGCGAGTACGTCCGCCGCTTGCGGCGCCCCATGGGAATAGTATCGTTCGTTCTCGCTATCCTTCATGTCCTGGTGGCGATCATACCGATGTGGTCCGAATTCGGCCTCAAGTGGATGGTCCGTCACCCGCTCAGCATCATCCTCGCCATCGTCGCCACGGCGCACTTGGGAATCCTGGCGCGGATATCGTGGCCATCCGCGCACAAGGCGATGGGCTACGCAAGGTGGAAGTCTTGGCAGCGAACGGCGTGGATCGCGTTTGCCGCCTCGTTGGCCCACTTCCTGGTGCTGGGCAAGGAGGCCAAGTGGGTGGAATGGTTCGAGAAGCGGCCGACGCCGGCGCCGACGTTCACGCTGTGGTTGACGCTCACCGGCGCCGCGGTCCTGGCGCTCAGGGCGGCGGATTGGCGAGCGAGATTGGGCGGCCGCGACCCCAAAGAGCATGCAGGGAAGGCACCAGGAGGATCGGCAAGTGGATGATCAACATTTGCTGCACCGCGCTCGCGTAGCGATTCGCTCGTGGCGAGCCGCAAGCGATCTGCGCCGCGAGAGCTTGGAACTGTTCGAGAGAGGATCGGGCGGATATGAACCTCGACCGGAACCCCGTATGCTTGCAATCCGCCTCGCCCTGGGACGATCGCATGTCCTCATAGCGGCCGCCCTGGCCGCAGCGGCGATCTGCGGTTGCGGCGGAGGAAGCAGCGGAGGCGGCGGCGGCGTTGGCGGAAGCGGGAAAGGCGAAGCAGGCGCAGGCGGGAGCGCCAGAACCGCGCCTCAGAAGGCGCCGGAAAAGCGCATGATGATCTACGTCGGCGCCGGGCTTCGACCTCCAGTCGCGGAAGCAGCGGCCGCGTTCGAGAAAAAGCGAAGCGTCGCCATCGAGTGCGACTACGCCGGCTCGGAGATCCTGATCAGCCGCGCGAAACTATCCGGCAGGGGCGATATCTACATTCCTGGCGAGGAGTATTACATCGGGAGGGCTGAAAAGGAGAATTTGATACTTTCGAGACGGCAAATCTGCTATTTCGTACCCGTCATACTTGTCCAGAAGGGCAATCCGAAGGTGATCCATAAGCTGGAAGACCTTATGCGGCCCGGGATAAAGGTCGGAATCGGCGATGTCAGGGCGTGCGCGATCGGCAAGACTGTGGCGGAAATGCTGAAAAAAAACGGCATCCCCGAGCCTGATTTCGACAAGAACGTAGCGTTCAAATCGGTCACGGTCAACGAGCTCGCCATACACGTCAAGACAGGGGCGCTCGATGCGGCCATCGTCTGGGACGGCACCGCCGCCCAGTACAGGGACAGCACCGAGACCGTGCCTATACCCCTGGATCGCAACGTCATATCCACGGTAGCGGCCGGCATCCTGCGTTCGACTGCCGACAGGGAGACAGCGGAGTCATTCCTTGATTTTCTGTGCTCGGACGAATGCAGGGATATATTCAGGAAGCACGGGTACACGGTGGAAGAGCCGAAGTGAACGGGCTGGGGGGCCTCGACGGCGGAGAGTCCCGCGGAGGGCAAAGGCCGAAATTCCAGGGACGACCCGGTCCCCCTCCGATAGCGGTTCAGGGCGCTTAAGTCTCGGGCGTGCACGTGATATCGCGGCGCATAAAGACTGAGGAGGGCGAACGATGATGGGCAGGGCGGCTCTTGCCGTGGGCGCGATAGCGGCGACTGCGGTCGCGGTCACCGTTGCGGCGGTATTCCTCGGCAGAGGCGCCGGCCGCGACGGAGCGGATAAGGGAATAGGCGGAGGCGCTGGAGGAGGCGACGGGACCGGCGCGGTGGCGAAAAGCGACGGGTCTTCGGCATCTTCCGAGGAGCTGCTGATCCTTTGTGGAGGATCCTTCCGCCCGCCCGGGGAAAAGCTGGTGGCTGCCTTTGAAAAGGCCGCCGGCGTAAGGTGCACTATGTCTTTCGGCGGAAGCGAGGATCTGCTCCCGCAGGTCAAGCTATCGAGGCAGGGCGACGTTTTTATAACCCACGATCCATTCGGCGATTTCGTCAAGGATGCGGGAGCCCTATCCCGATGGGTGGTGGTCGGGTATCTCGCGCCGGTCCTGGTCGTTCAAAGGGGGAACCCTAAGGATATAAAATCGGTGGAGGACCTCGCGCGGCCGGATCTTCGCGCGTGCATGTCGGACCCTCGATATTCCACATGCGGCGAAATGCTCGTCGCGCTGCTGGAGAAAAAGGGCATACGCGAGGCCGTTGACAAGAACGTCGGCAACGCGGTATTCCGAACCCACAGCCAGATATGCAACGCCGTGAAGATGGACCACAGAGACGTAGGCGTCGCGTGGAACGGCATCGCCTTCAATTTCCGCGACTCAGTGGAAACGGTGCCGATCAAGGAAAAGTTCGACAAAGAGGTC
Organism: uncultured bacterium; assembly: GCA_937991785.1. GTDB lineage: Bacteria > Planctomycetota > SZUA-567 > H5-PLA8 > CALKMO01 > CALKMO01. Next base: position 4,703 of record CALKMO010000342.1, read on the forward strand.
CGGGTGCTGGTGATCGGCCTGAACTACACGAAGCGTCCGGCCGCAGTGGAAAAATTCCTGGATTTCGCGGCGAAGGAGGGACCGGCCATTTTCACCGCGCACGGGTATGTAAAGGGCGGGCAGTGATGCGTTGACGCACCGGCTTTCGCTTCGGGATGCGCTGCTACTCCGTGGCGCCATGGAGGAGATTTTCAGAGGTGTCGTTTTTCGGCAAGGGGCCGGTCTCCGGGACCGGCGGGAAGCTGTTCGCGACAGCCATGATGTTGGCGGTGTGCCTGTTCGTCGCCTTCGTGGCGGCGCTTCTGGCGGCGGACTTCTGGTACGTCTGGGCTAACGCGGCATCGGGAACGGGACCGGACAGGACCAGCCTGATAGAGAAGCTCTTCGAGAAAGAGATAATCGCCGCAACGAAGCTCAGCTTCCTGACATCTACCGCCGCCACGGCCATATCCATGATCTTCGCCGTACCGATGGGATACGCGCTCAGCCGTTACCGTTTCCCGGGCAACCGGCTGGCCGACTCGATGGTGGACCTCCTCGTGGTGTTTCCCCCTCTGATCGTAGGGCTTTCGCTGCTGGTCTTCTTCCAAACGCCCGCCGGGAAATGGATAGAGGCCAACCTTCTGAAATTCGTGTATCAACCATCCGGCATAGTCATATGCCAGTTCGCGATGGCCGGCCCCCTGGCCATTAGGATGGTCAAGACTACCTTTGATGAAATAAACCCGCGGTACGAACACGTGGCGCTTACGCTCGGCTGCACTACGGCCGGCGCGTTCGCCAGGGTCGCGTTGCCCATGGCCAGGAACGGCATAATGGCGGGGGCGATCCTGGCGTGGGCCAGGTCGTTCGGGATATTCGGGCCGCTTATGGTCCTGGTCGGCGCCGTGCGGATGAGGACGGAAGTCCTGCCGACGACGATATACCTCGAACAGTCCGTTGGGCGCATAGAGGTTGCGCTGGCGGTGGCCCTCCTGATGATCGCCCTCGCCCTGGCATCGCTGGTCTGCCTGCGATTTCTTCAGACGAATAGGGCATGGGAGGCATCCCGGCCGTGATAGATATCCGCTCCATATCGTTCAAGATAGGCGGCTTCTCAATGGAGGACTTGTCGCTATCTGTCGGCGCGAAGGAGTATTTCGTGCTGGTCGGCAAGCCCGGCAGCGGCAAGACGCTGCTGATGGAATGCGTGGCCGGGCTCAGGCGCATACTTTCCGGAACGATCCGAATAGCCGGCCGCGACGTGACATGTCTCGAACCTCGCCTGCGCGGGATCGGCTACGTGCCGCAAGACCTGGCCTTGTTCCCGCACCTCAGCGTCGAGCGGAACATTGGCTTCGGGCTGAAGGCAATGGGACTTTCCCGCAAGGAGGCGTCCGTCTACGTCAGGTGGGCCGCCGATCTGCTGCGGATCGAACATCTGCTCGGACGTACGGTGGAAGGACTTTCGGGCGGCGAACGGCAGCGCGCGGCCTTGGCCAGGGCATTGGCTCCGCGTCCGCCCGTCCTGCTGCTCGACGAACCGCTAAGCGCTCTCGACGAGGAAACGCGCACCGAGCTCTGCGCCGAAATGAAACGCGTTCAGAGGGAGACCGGCACCACCGTCCTACACATATGCCACGATCTGGAAGAGATGTCCGCCCTTGCCGATCGGATGGCGATGATCTGCGGCGGGCGCGTAGTACAGGTCGGATCGCCGGAGGAAATATCGCGGGCGCCGTCCGATCCGAATGTGGCGGGATTCATGAGACTCGGGACCGTGCTGCGCGGCGAGGCGCAGTCGGTCGCGGGCGATGTCGTCATCGAGCTCGGCGGCGGGCTCGTCGTGCAGGCGAAGGGCCGGACGTCGGGAACCGTGGACTTCCTCGTGCGTTCCGAGTCGGTCCTGATTAAAAGGGGGAGCGTTACGGAAAGATCGCCGAATTCCTTCGCCGGCAGGTTCCTCGCCTTGCATAGGGCCGGACCTATCGTCCTGGCCGACGCCGAGATCGGGACAGGCACTAGGATCCGCGCCGCGATGCTCCCGCGCGATGCAGAGCCTCTTTCGATCCTTTCCTCCGGCGATCCGGTGGCCGTGTCCTTCCCGCCTTCAGCCGTATATGTATTTCCGGGAACACACGGAAACGGCGCGCATAGCGTGCTTGGCGAACCGGCAGAATCCCGATAAGGCGCAACGCACCCCTCGCGGAGGCGATGTTTCAATCGGTCCGATGGCCGCCAAGCGTTCGACGAAGAACATTGCGTTTCCGACGGCGGCCCCGCCGGGTTACCGCGCGCCTTCGATGACTTCCGCCGGCCTGCCGCGGGTCAGTATGACCTTCGTCTTATGTCTTTGGAGCGTTACGGAGGGCTGTTTGGCTTTCCCGTTATGGCTCGGCTGCGGCGCAAATACGGCCGTTATCTTCCAAGTTCCGAGTATGGTTTCGCCTTCCCTGTAAAGGATTTCTGGGCCGTCCGGCGGTTTCAGCACTGCGCCGACGACACGGTCGCCGGCCCTTACCGCCTCGACCACCTCGTAAGACTTCAGGATCTCGACCTGCCTTTTGAGTATATCCTCTTCGAACTCCCTTCTGGATCCGAACCTTGGGGGCGGTTCGCCGTACTGAAGCGCATGTGCCGCGGCGAGCATGACCGCGCGCTCGCGCACGTATGCGTCCTCCGATCGGACGTTCCACGCCCAGGCGTCCTCGATGGACAGAGGCTTGGGCGACGCTGCCGCGATTAGCGCCGGGATAGACTCCTTCGCGCCGAGGCTAACCAGGGCGGCCGCGGCGGACTCGCGCACGGCGGGCGCCGGGTCGCGCAGCCGCGCTGCCAGCAGGCCGGCGTCTTCCCTCCGGCCAAGCATCGCGATCACGCTGCATGCCAGGGCGCGTTCGGCGTTTTCCGGCGAGCGCAGCGCTTCGTGCACCAATCCGATCCCTTCGCGCATACCGATCAGCCCCATACCAAGGGCCGCGCGGCGCCTGACCGCGCCGATCGGGCTGTTCAACCGCAGCCGCAACGGAGGAAGCGCTTCCGCCGGGCCTATCGCCGCCAGCCCCGCCAGCGCCGTCGTCCATACTTCCGGGTAAGGCGAATCCAGCGCCGCAGCCAGGATGCCGGCCCCGCGCACCCCGCCGATGCAGGACACGCCGGTCAGGCCAAGGACCTGCAAAGAAGGGTGCGGATCGCCGCAGAGGTCCTCCAGCATCCTGTCCCCGCGCCGGTCCCCAAGCCGCGCCAGCGCCAGCGCCGCGCAGGCGCGGACATAGGTCATTTCTCCATCCTTGGATAGTCTCGCGGCGAGGCGCGGGATGGCGCTCCTGTCGCCTATTATCCCAAGCGCCTCGCAGATCATCCCGCGAATCTGAAAGTTCTTTTCGATATCGAGCCGGCGGAGCAGCGGGGCGACCGCCCGCCTGGAACCGATCAGGCCGAGCGCGTGGACGCAACATGCACGTACCCTGACGTCCTCGCACGAGAGCTTTTCGATCAGCGTCGGCACGGCGCGCTCGTCGCCTATCCAGCCGAGCGCCTGGGCGGCGTGGTGCGCCAGCAGGGTATTGCGGCGCAGCTCGTCCGCCAGCATCGGAACGGCATCGCGCCTGCCGTGGGCTGCGGCATACCATATCGCCTCGCGCCTTAAGGACAGGTCGCGTGAGCGGAGGCGATCGGCCATCTCCGGTTCCGATAGGGGCTCGACCACGCCGCTTTCCGTCGACTGACCGGCTCCGGCGGCGTCTCCCGCCCTTGCTTCGCCTTCGTATTTTCCGCGTGCG
>CALKMO010000343.1 GCA_937991785.1 uncultured bacterium
GCTGGCGGGGCTGCTGCTTGTCGAGACGTTCCTCGCGATGCACTTCGGGACGAGAAGGGTGTAGAGGCTGCGCCCCTGGCGCGACCCGGCGGCTGAAGGCTGGAGCGGATACGGATGAACTGGCTTTTGGGCAAACTCTTCGGGATCGGCGCGCAACTCGACCCTGGCAGCCGGCTCCATCCCGTGCTCATAGGGCTCTGGGGCTGGGCGTGGGCGCTGATACCGCTGCTTGCCGCGGCCGCGTGGTTCATATGGTGGGCATATCGGAAGGATGCCCGCAAGCTTCCGCCCGGCAAGCAGCGCTTACTCTACGCGCTGCGGCTCCTGACGGTCCTGACCTTGGTGCTTATGATCTTGAAGCCGGCCTTCAGCATAGTGAAGGGCGAGGATCTCCTGCCGCTTGCCGCCGTGCTGGTGGACGATTCTCGAAGCATGGAGCTGCCCGACAGCCCGGACAATCCGCTCGTAAAGGGCGCGATAGGGCGGGAGGAGCGGAGCCGGATGGCGGCGGCCCGCAAGGCCGTTCTGGCGGTCGGGGAGGATCTCATCAGGACCCATCGCCTCAAGGTTTACACCTTCTCCGACGTGCTAAAGCCCGTGCGCGACCTTGCCTGGCGCGGACGGGACGAATGGGAGTCCGACAGGCAGGCGCTCGTTGCCGCGCTGACCGGCCCGGCCGGCGAACACACGGACGTCGGCGACGCCGTAATACGCACCATAAACGATTTCAGCGGCAGGCAGCAGCTTTCGGGGATAATACTGGTCAGCGACGGGCGGAGAACGGGCGGGGCCGGTTACGATGAGGCGGCGGCGCTCGCGAAGGAGAACTCCATCCCCGTCTTCACGGTCGCCACCGGGTCTGCCCAGCCCCTCCGCGACCTGCGCATCGCCAGCCTCACCGCCCCGCCGGAAGCGAACCTGAACGACATCCTGGCCATGCGCCTGGTCGTGGTCAACCACATTCAGCCCAACCTCCCGGTGGAGATCAAGCTCTTCGAGAAGAACGCGGCGAACAAGCAGGACGAGCTCAAGGAAACCGTGTCCGTGACGCTCCCCGAAGGCAGCAGGGACATGATAATAACCACGATCCCGAAAGTGGAGGGCGAGGTCAAGTTCACGGTGAAGCTGCCGCATTTCCCCGACGAACTGACATACGACAACAATACGGCGGAGGTGTTCGTCAACGTGGTCAAGCGCAGCCTCAAGGTGCTGTACATCGCCGGTGCGCCGACGCAGGAGTACCACTTCCAGGTGGCGTGTCTGTCGCGCGATCCGATCATCAATGTGAGCTGCTGGCTGGACTGCGCCGACGTGGACTATCCCCAGCAGGGGAAGACCCGCATAGAGCGGCTGCCGAAGACGGTCGAGGAGTGGATGGTGTACGACGTGGTGGTCCTGTACGACATAGACCCCGAGAAGTTCGGCAACGAGCAGGAAAACGGACTGGAGCACCTGATACGCAAGGGAGGGGGGCTGCTGGTTATCGCCGGCCGCACCCACGGCCTCGACTCCCTCCTCCAGGTCCGCACTGAAAAGATGAAGGAGCTGCTGCCGGTCGTCATAGACAAGACGAGGCATCCGAACTATCGGGAGGTGTTCGACAAGCCGTTCAAGGCGTTGAGGACCGAGGCAGGGATCAAGCACCCGGTGTTCATATTCGACATGGGCGCTAAGGCGAACGACAAGGTATGGGAAAGCTTCCCGCAGTTTTACTGGCACCACCCCGTGGTGCGCGCCAAGCCCGAGGCGGTGGTGTTGCTCAAGAAGGACGGTCCGCCTGACGACCGCGGGGACGTCCTGATGGCGCTGATGCGCTACGGCGAGGGCGTGGTGTTCTACTCGGGCCTGGATACCCTCTGGCGCTGGCGCTACCCGATGGAGAACTACGACTACGACCGTTTCTGGACGCAGATCATAAGGTACCTTGGCGAGACGCGCCTTCTCGGCACCCAGAAGCAGGTGATCCTCGAGACCGACAAGAAGACCTACTCGCCCGGCGAGACCGTCAAGATATCGCTGGCCGTATTGGACCCTGCGCTGGATAAGCAGCTAAGGCGCGAGGAACTTTACGCGACCGTGACCGACGAGCTCGGCGCCTCGTACCAGACTCGGCTTGAGCCGCGCGAGGGCGCCGTGGAATACCTTGCGTACTACAAGGCGCGCCGGGTCGGCCGCTACCAGGTCAGGGCGTCTCACACGCTGAAGGAAGGTTCCAGCGATCAGAAACTTTTGTACGATGAGAAGAAACACTTCCGCGTGGACCTCCAGTCGCTCGAATATGTAGACACCACCGCCGATATAGAGAGCATGAAGAAACTGGCTGAGGAGACTGGCGGCCGCGCGTACAACCATACGAACATGGACGGGCTGAAGGAGCTGGCCGGGGCGATGCCTAAGAAGCAGCAGCGCGTCTCCCTGCGCGCCGACGAGGAGATATGGGACAGCCCGTTCTTCCTATTGCTGTTCCTGTCGTTGGTGACTGCCGAATGGGTCTTGCGCCGAAGATGGAATCTGCTCTGACGGCGGCCGGATAGCCCGGCGGCCGCGCGGGGGGGGCTGTGTGTTGGGTGCGGAGCGGCGGAGGGGGGGCGGCGCGCGGGGCGCGCGCCCGGTCGAGGCGGGACGGGGGGCTCCCGGGATCGCCGGATATCGAGGGGATGGGTCGGAGATGAGCATGGTCGGGAGGCGCGGCGGGTCGGAGCGCGGCGCGCGGATGGCCGGCGGGCGCCGGCGCGCGGCGGCGGTCGCCTGCGGCCTCCTTTGCGTATCGCCGCTGCTCTCGCTTCCGCTGCGCGGCGCTCCGGCGGCCGGGGAGGCGGAAATCCCGCCGGCGGCGCAGGAGCCGGTCGTGAGGTTCGCGCCGGGCGACGTCGTAGAGTACTCGTTCGCCCAGTACAGCCGCCACCGTTCGGGCGCCGGAAACGACCAGGTCTCTGAAGAGCGGACGGTCGAAGGCACGCTGACGTTCCATATCCTGGAGGCTGGCAAAGATGCTGGGTATCGCCTGGCCGTAATGTCGGATCTGAACGACCGATTCGTCAGGAAGACGCCGGAGACGGGCGATGCGGGCGAGGCCGTCCGCGGCCGCCGGATTGACGTTACGATCATCCGACTGACGCGGGAACTCAGGAGAGCGGAAGGTTACGAGTTCGGGCGCGCACCCGTCCTTGGGAGTTCCTCGCGAGACGTCCCTGACGGGGGCCCGCCCCCAGTGTGCGTTCCCATTCTGTTCCCCCCCTTGAAGATGGCCGATGCTTCGCGAGTCGAGGAGCCGTGGCAGGATGAGATTGAGGCGCTGGCGCCGTTCGGAGGGGTTCAGGGCGGGCGCGCGCAGCACGGAGTGCAAGTCTACAAGAACCGGATGGGGATCATATCGTTCGTGCGGGCTATCGAAGGGGAACCGACAAAGTACATCGAGAAATTCCTGCTTAACACGGAGGCCAGGACGTTAATGAACTGCGAGTTCCTGCACCACACGTGCGGTTCAGGGGGGAACAGCCGACAGGAAACGCGGGCCTTTGAGAAATCGCGCCGAAGACTGGGCAGGGCGGAGCTGGCGGCCGAGGCAGCCGCCGCAAATGAGATTGAGGCGGTCGCGAAATTATTGAAGGAGAAGCCGGACGAGGGCCGCGTCAGGCTTGCGAAGTTGAAAGAAGAACTGCGCGTGAGCCCGTTCTTGCCCGCGATCAAGGCAGCCATGGGCGAGCAGACGCCGCCTAAGCCTATGGGAAAGCCTGCGGCGGGGGAGGAGTAAGCGGCGGAGCGAACGCGGCGTTTTTGAAGGGTACGGAGCCTTTAGGGAGGGAAATGCGCCGTGATCGAAACGAAGGAGCGAGCGTCGGGGCCGCCGACGGCATCGGGCGGCATCGCCCGCGGAACGTCAGGCCGAGCGGCCGTTCAGATCGCCGCGGCAGTTGCGGCCGTTGCGGTTTTCTCCTTCGCGCATCCGCATGCTCCGACCGCGGCGGGAGAAGGTGGCGGGAAGAGGGGACCGGCGGGGGAAGAGAAGAAGCGGGAGGAAGAAGCGAAGAAAGCCGAGGCGGAAGCGAAGAAGAGCGGGGCCGGTACGGCCGGGAAGAAGGAAGGCGAAAAGTCCGGCGGCGACGAGGAAACGGTCAAGCGCGTAGTCGGGACGGCGTTCATACCGCCGCGCATGCAGGTGACTCGAGAAAGCTCCGCCGAGAAGATCCTGACCCCCGAGGTCCGGGGGATGATAGATAAGGCGCTGGAATTCATAAAGAACGCCCAACATCCGAACGGAAGCTGGGGCGATGCGCAATTTCCGGAGAGCGCGGGCGTGACGGCGCTCTGCTGCCTGGCGTTGATGGCCGAGGGAAGCCAGCCCAACTGCGGCAGGTACGGGCGGGAATTGACGGCGGGTTTGGAGTTCCTGCTGGACCATGCAAAGGACGATGGGCAGATAGCGGCCAAGGACACCTACCGCTACGGACCGATGTACGATCACGCGTGGGCGACGCTCTGCCTGCTTCAGGCCTACGGCAACATGCCATGGCGGACCGATATGCGGGACAAGGCCGCCAGGGCCATCCAGTGCCTGCTGCGCTTCCAGAAGGTGGACGGCGGGTGGCGGTACCAGATGATGAAGGAAGGCGAAAGCGACACGCTGGTGACGCTGAACGTGCTGTTCGCGCTGAGGCTTGGGATAAAATCGGGCTTCTCTATACCTCAGGAATCGCTAGATAAGGCCGTGGCGTTCATAAAGTCGAACGCGATCCCCGACGGACGATGGTACTACAAGAAGGGCGGGCCGCCCGGGACGGTGGCTATATCCGGCTGCGGCGTGATAGCGGTGTATGGTTCGGGCGATATCAAGAACCCGCTGGTGAATGCAGCCGACGAATACATCCTAAGGTACTACCAGCGGCTCAGCCCGCAGGATCTCGCCGATACGCCCTACGCCGTCTACGGAACCTTCTATACCAGCCAGGCGATGTACATGGGCGGCGACAAGTACTGGGTGCCTTGGTACGAGAAGGTCGCGAAATTCCTGAAGACGTACCAGCGGGAGAATGGCGACTGGGAGGACCAGCATGGCAATTCGACGTACCCGACGGCGGTGGCAGCGATCGTCCTGCAGGCCCCGCTAGGGTATCTTCCGTTGTATTTGAGGTGAGTTCGGCGGAGGGGGCGAGCCATGAACAATCCGGAACTCGATCGCCTTATCGGCCGGTTCCGATCCGCAATGCGCGGGACGCTGCTTGCGTGGGGCGCGGCCCGCTGCGCGACGGCAGTCCTCGCGCTGATAGCCGGGGCGGTGCTGTGCGACTACTTCATCCGCTTCTCTTCGACCGGCTCGCGGTTCATGGCGCTGGTTGCATGCCTGGCCGGGGCGGCGGTCATGATTTACCTCGATCTGATCCTGCCTCTGCGCGGAAGATGGTCCGACGAAGACGTGCTGAACATACTCGACGGGATGGTACCGGGCAGCCGCGAATCGCTCCTGAACCTGGCCGAGCTGACGGCCAGAAGCGGAGAGGTGGTCGAGGCGCGTAGCGAGAGGGGGCGGGAGATCCTGGAGCTGGCGATCGCGGAACTGGAAGAATTCGTCCGGAAGGCCGAGATGCCTGGGCTGCGGAAGCCCCGGGCGATCCGCTTCTGGCAGGGCGCCGCCGGCGTGCTGGTCCTGCTGTTCATCCTGGCGGGATTGATCGTCCCCGACAAGCTGGGCACCGGGCTGGCCAGGCTGTTCCTTCCATTCGCTCACATACGATGGCCGCAGAGGACTTATCTGGTCGTGTTGCAGCCTTCCGAGAGAACGACCGTCGCTCCCCAGGGGGCTCCGTATACAGTGCGGGCGAAGATAGAGGGCGAGGTGCCCGACGAGGTGCTGCTTGTGTACACGACTCCGAGCGCGAAACGGGAGATATCGGAGAGCATGACGATAAAGGAAAGCAAGGAAGGGCCCGAGTGCGCCTTCACTTTCCCCGAACTGACCGAACGGATAGACTTCCGTCTTATCGGCGGAGACGACCAGACGACCGATTATACCTTGCAGGTCTTGCAACGGCCCACGCTGACGAAGATCGTCGCCGCCTACGTTTTCCCTCCGTACAGCCGGGTGCCGCCCAAGCGGGTCGAGAGCGGACAGATATCGGGCCTTGAAGGCACCAAGGTGACAATATCCTTCACCGCATCGAAGGACCTATCCAAGGCGGCCGTGATCCTGGGCGATGCCCCTCCGAAGGACCTTCCGCTCGACGGTCCGCGCGCCTTCATGCTCAGGGATCTCGTGCTTACGAAGGACATGACCTACGAGATAAAGCTGACGGATGTTGACGGTCTGACCGAGGCACATCCAGAAAAATACAGCATACGCGTGGTGCCGGACGAGCCGCCCGTGGCGCGCATAGTAGAGCCGACCGGCGACCTCAGCCTCACGCCCGGCGGGCGCGCGAAGATAAACTTCCGCGTAACCGACGACTTCGGACTGACAGAGGTCAAGTTCATGTACAAGGTGGGCGATAAGGGCGAGCCGCGCGAACTGACCGACAGGATCACAGGTCCGATAATGCAGACGGGCAAGGAGAGCGTTCGCGACTTCGTCTGGGACCTGCAGAAGATGGACCTCCAGCCGCCGACGTTCGTCACCTACTACGTGACCGCGAAGGACTGCAACCCGACGGGCCGGGGCGTCTCGCAGTCGCCGGCGATGCGGATAGACATCCTGACGCCTCTGGAGTTCCAGACGCGGGCGGTGCTGGCGGCCAAGCGGATCGTGACGGAGGCGCGGCTGGCCGAACAGAATCAGCGGTGGTCGGCGATAGACGCTGGCAGGTGGGTCTCGGGCGCCGAGAAGTCGCCCGAGAAGGCGGCGGCGCTGCTGGAGCAGGCGCTTGCCGAACAGGAAGCCGCGGCCAGGGCCGCGCGCGCCCTGGACAGGCTGTATACCGCGTTGATGGCCGACATCGAATCGAACCGGATGCAGGGCGAATTCTTCGACCGCAGGATGAAGCAGATAAACGACCTGATCCGCAAGGCCGTGGACGTTCGCATCCCGGTGCTGGAGAAGGCCCTCGATGACGCCAAGCCGAAGTCGGCGGCGGAAGAGCAGCCCGAGGCGCGGATGAACAAGATGCGCAAGGCGCTTGCCGCCATCGCCCGCGACCAGAAGCTGGCCGCCGTCGGCTTCCGCGAAATACTCGACCAGATACTCGACTGGAACGACCTCCAGGGCGTCCTGGTCCAGACCAGGCACCTGGAGAAGGAACAGGGCGAGATAATAACCGCGGCCGAGCGCGAGACGAAGGCTTACATCGGCAAGGAGATACAGGACCTGACCGACGAGCAGGCGAGGGGGCTGGAGCGCATCTCGCAGAGACAGAAGGCGCTGGGGGAGGCGGAGTCGGCGCTGGAGGAGGAGCTCCAGAAGCTCATCGCCTCCGCCAGTACCGAGGGCCGCAGGAAGGTCTTCGACGCACTGTTCAATACGTTCAAGGGCCTGAAGGACAACATGATCAACAACAAGATGCGGCGCGGAGGGGAGGCCATAGGCGACAACCGCACGCACGAAGTGCTGCCCGACCTGGTGGTGGTGACCAGGGCGCTCAAGTTCATAAACATCGGCCTGCTGGACGCCGGCCGCGACGTGCCTCCGGTCAAGTCCGAGGCCGAGGCGATGAAGGTGGCGCTGGCCGACGAGCGCGGGAAGCCGCCGGAGACGACGCAGGTGGCGATGGCGCCGAGCCGGCAGATAGAAATAGACCTGAAACCCGGCGAGGTATCCATACCCGACGAGGCCCGCGTGGAGACGGTCGAGCGCTATCTGCAGGACCTTGGCGACGCCATGCAGGTCCTGCTCGACCGCACCGCCTACTACGAGAAGCGGACCGCGACCCCCATGCCGGGCCGCTACCAGCGCCTGCACCTGGGGTGGCTGGGGATGCGCCACAAGCTCAACGTCGAGGCGGCCGACAAGGCGGCCGAGCTTGCTGCGAAGAGCGATTTCAAGGAGCTGCCGGAGCGGCTGGCCCTGATACGGCGCGAGGTCGAGGACGTGCTGCGCCTGATAAACGCGAAGGAGGTCGGACGCGACACGCAGGAGCTCGAGGCGGACATCGTCGCCGCGACGAAGAACCTCCGCAGGTTCCTGCATGAGCGGCGGGAGAACATCCAGCGCATGAACGACCGAGCGGAGAAAAAGGGCAAGGACGACTTCGGACGGGACTTCGTCGTAGCCGGCCCGGATATGGATGCTGCCGTTAAGGCAATGGAGCACCTGGGATGGGCCAGGGTGCTCCAGGCGGACGCGGCCCGGAAGATCCGCCACCTGTTGCCCAGGGCTGAAGGGATGGCGCCGCCGAGCCATGTGGTCAGGGAGATCGCCGGGAAGGCGATCGAGTCGGCCGAGGCCGCGCAGGCGGAGGTAGTCAGGAGGATCGAGGAGGCCGCCAGGATTCTGGGGACGATATCCTCCGAACAGGCGAAGGCGGCCGTCGCCGCGAAGGTCGGGCCGGCGGTCTCCGCCGACGCCGCCCGCGCGATCCTCGACGCCGTGAAGGCGCGCAAGGGCGATCGGGCGCTCGCCGAGAAGGCGGGGCAGACCGAGGCCGCCCTTCGCCAGACGCTGACCGTCATGGCCGATCTGGTTGAGGAGAGGGTCAGGGTCGAGACGGCCGCCAAGGAGCCGCCGCCGCCGGAAGTCGGGCCGTCGGAGGCGCTGGCCGACCCGTCGAAGATTACGCCGGAGAAGCTGGCCGAGTTGCGGGCGCAGTTCCTCAAGGACCGCCGGCCTGAGGCGATCATGAAGCGCGTCGAGGAGAACAAAGAACTGCCACCGGCTGTGCGCGACAGGCTGCTGTCCACGCTGAAGGGGAAGTTCGATCCGAAATACGAGATGCTCCAGAGCGCGTATTTCCTGGAGATACTGCGGGAGGAGAAGAGACCGTGATCGTCACGAGGAGAGGATACCGGTGCCTCGCGCGGTCGCTGCCGGCGCTGCTCGCAGCGACGGTTGCGGCTACCCTTGCCCTGCCGCCGCGCGGCTCTTCTTGCGGAGAACAACCCCCGCCGGGGAAGAGCGCGGAACCGAAAGCCGAGGATCCTAAGGCTGACGCCGGGAAGTCCGCCCCGGCTGGCGAGCTGGGCGGGGGCGGCGATGAGAAGGCGGCCCCGACGTTGGAGGAAATATACGCGAACTACAGGCCCGATTTCGTCAACTGGGGCTGGGCGGACCGCGGCGGCAGGCTCCAGCTCAGCCTCCAGCCCTTCTACAACAACATGGCCTATATCGAGCACGATTTCCGAGTGGACGGCCTGATCAAGGCGGCGCGCGAGAAGGAATCCCGCGCCGAATACCGCGACGCGATGCGGCTGTACCAGGAGGTGATAGACAAGTTCCAGGATGATCTGTGGCGGATAGCGGACGAAGGCATATTCGTTCCGTCGGCGCTTTACGCCCACAGACGGCTGCTGGCAATGCCCAAGAGCGAGCAGGCGTACTACCGGACGATGAAAGATCCGGAGGCCAAGCAACTGTTCCAGCGCGCCGTCCGATACAACTCGCTGCCCGACTACGCCGAGGTGGTCGAACGGTACATGGCCACAAGTTGGGGCGACGACGCCCTATTCGCCCTCGGCAACGCCGCCCTCGACGAGGGCAAGTACAACCTGGCCAAATATTACTTGGAACAGATAGTCAAATACGACCGCCTCAGCGACTTGGACCGGCGCAGCCTGAATCTCAGACTGGCCGAGGTCTACAAGAAGCTCGGGGACGAGGAGAAGTACCGGGCGGCCAGGGATGCGGCCCTTGCGGCGAAGGGCGCCCTGCCGGATGCGGTCTTGCGCCGGCGATTGGACGAGATCGCATCGTGGAAGCCGGAGACGAAGGCGTTTTTCGAGCAGAGGCGCAATCCGGATTACATCTCGTTAAACGACTACACGTTGTTCCCCGATCCGGAGACGGACCTGAGCTCGAAGACGTTCGTCTGGCAGGCGCCGTTGCCTTACGCCAGAAACGACCAGATACCTTTCTGTTTTCCGTGGGTGGCCGGCAACCGGATATTCTACAAGCACAAGAACGGGCTGTTCGCCCGCTCGCTTTTGACGGGCGAGGAAAAATGGGTCTTCGCGCCCGGCGGATTCCTCGACTGGTTCGACAGCGAGATAGATGCCGGCAACTTCGGCCCCTACTGGCGATTCTACCCGGACCAGGACATCCTCGTGCATGACGGGCTGGTGTTCTCGAGCGTCTACAAGGGCGGGCCGAACCTGGTCGCCGTGGACATGCTCACCGGCCAGCTCCGATGGGCCGCCGGGCCTATGGCGGCGGTCGGCGACCGCGACTTCCGGATGCGCTTCCTCTGCCACCCGACGGCCGGACCGAACAGCATCTACGTCCCGTTCGTCTACGACGAGATCGAGGGCAACGCCAACCTTTACAGCGAGGCGGGGTTGATGTGTTTCGAGAGCCGCACCGGGAAGGTGCTTTGGCAGCGCAAGCTCGTGCGCCTGTCGCCGCGGAAGTTCACCATAAGCAAGATCGTCCGGAAAATCCGGATATACTCCTCTCCTCCAGCCCTCGTTGACGGCGTCCTCTACCATACGACCAACTGCGGCGTGATCGCCGCCGTGGACGCGCTTTCCGGACAGGTCCGCTGGGTCACGCGGTATCCGCACGGGGAGACCGTCCACGACACAGAAGAAAAGCCAGGCCACCTGTGGGCCAACCGAGCTACGATAGTCAGGGACGGCCGGATATATGTCACTCCGGTGGACAGCACGAACATTTACTGCCTGGACGCCGAGACGGGCAAGGTGATCTGGTCCCAGAATAACCTGGGACCCAAGTACAATTTCGAACGATCCTGGGGGCCGAAGGGCCTGGTGGGGATGACGAGCAAGGGGGATCTTATCGTCCACCTGGTGGACCACGTCGCGGCGCTGGATTCGAAGACCGGCGCGGCGAAGTGGGCTTACCACTCCGGCTGGCCGCATCCGGATCGCGGCGGCGGCCAGAGGGTCTACAACCGCCCCACCATAACGGCCGGCGACAAGGTGCTCTTCGGCGGTTTCCAGGGCTGGCCGCACTGGGTCTGGTCCCAGACGTGTGTGGACGGCGCCAGCGGCAAGCGGATCGCCGAACGGTGGTATTTCAGCGCGGAGTACCTCTCGACGACTCCCCAGGGCCACCGCGGCCCGCCGCGGTCGCAGGTCTTCAACACGGAGGACCCCTTCCTCCCGTCCAACAGAATGACATTTTACAAGCACGGGACGCTGTTCGAGATAGATGTCTCGCCGAATCAGCTCAGGGTCAAGTACGATCCGGGCAAGGTCATGGCGGCGGCGTCGGCGGACGAAAGTCCCCGGAACCTGTTCGTCCGTGGCGAGCTGGCGATAATGGCCGGGCGCGTGAAGGAGGCTATCGAGATACTGGAGAAAGCGCGGTCGGGGTTGCTGCTGGAGGAGGCGCTCTTCCGCGCCGAGATCAACCAGCAGCTGTTCAGACTCTACGAGCGCCAGGCGCAGGCGGCCATGCAGCTCGGCAATCTCGCCGAAGCGGAAAAGTACGTGGCGAAGATGACGTCGGCATGCACCGCAGGCGAGGACGAGATAAAGGTCCTGCTCGGGACGGCCGAGATATACGAGAAGCGGAAGAAATACGATGGGGCGGCCGTGTGCCTGTCGTCGGCCATCAAGCACTACGATCCTGTCCGCTACGGCGTATCGTCCCTGCTGCTATCCGACCAGGATGCCCTCAAGTCGAAGGGCCACGAGCTTCTGGCGAACCTGGCTTCGAAGAAACCGCAGCGCTACTTCGACCGCGAGATCGAATTCGCCCTCAAGTGCATGGACTCGGCGCTCGAGAACTACTTCTCCATCATCTCGCCGGTCAGGCCCGACATGCGCGTCGAGACCGGCCAGTTCGCATCGTCGTGGTTGCAGAGGATAATGAAAGGGTCCGGGGCCGGGCTGGCGGAGGGGTTCGAGCGGAAGGCGGAAGAGGCGTTCAAGGAGGAGAAGGAAG
>CALKMO010000344.1 GCA_937991785.1 uncultured bacterium
CGCCAGGCCTCGGCACTTCTCGAACCTGGCGTGGCAGCTCTCCCTTTCCTCCAGCTTCCTTCCCAGCGGCGCCCCGCTCCGGTACAGCATGTTCCCGGATATCGAAAAGACGCGGCACGGCCGGTCGCCTCGCGGCAGCAGCGATATGGCTGGACCGCCCGAGCGATCGAAATAATTTCCGGTGATATTGTAGTGATTGCCGCCAAGTATCGCCAAGCCGCCTGCGCGGTTCCACTCTATTCTGTTGCCGGTCATCGTGACGGCCGCGTTTTCCTCATATGCTCCGAACCCGGCGCCGGCGTTACCGGACAGCCAGTTGTCGAGCACGAAGCCGTCCCAGCCTCTCAGCCTTATCCCGCAGCCGCCGTTGTTGAAGATCATGCAGCTTCGTATCGAGAAACACCATATCCGCCGCAGGTGCACACCATCGCCGCTGAACCGTCCGATCCGGCACCTTTCGATACGCGGCGCGTCCTCCTCCTTTCCATAATCCTTTTTGTCGAACATTATCCCGTGGATGCCCGCCTCGGCCGAGCCCTTGCCCGCGCCGTGTTGCGGCGCGATGCTGTTGCCGTCAAGGCACAGCCCTGCTACTGTCACCCCCACGGCGCCGGTCATGTCGAGCAGGCAGCGGGCGGACGGGTCGGTAAGCCTTAAAACGGCCCCGGCGAAATCGCGGTAGCTCCATACCGGGTGGGCGAGCAACCCAATGCGCGGCTTGAGCCTTACGGTCGAGCAGGCGTACGTACCGGGAGGAAAGAAGACGGTTCCGGAAACTCCTGCGGCGGCGTCCACCGCGTTCTGTATCGCACCGGTGTCGTCCGTGGAGCCGTCGCCCACGGCACCGAATTCCCGAACGTCGAACGCCTTTCCGGATTCCATCGCCCGCCTCCTCGTTCCGGGCTTTACTGCGCGAAGTGCCTCAACGCGTCGAAGTCCTTTGACATCAGGGCGTCCCTCGTCCTTTCGGCATCCGCGCGGAACCCTACGCTCTGTCCAAGGCCGCGCTGGCGTGCCGCGCGCCGCGTTGCGTAAAGAACTCCTTCGCGATAAATCCTGCTGTCGTCTCCGGCGATCGTCTATCTAGACGGCCGGCGCCGGGCCGATACGGGCGGTGCCCGCGGACCCGCCGGGCGAGATGCTGTCCGACGAACGCCCTTGGTGCCGGAGACGGGGATCGAACCCGCACGGCCCCTTGGCGGGGCCAACGGATTTTAAGTCCGTTGCGTCTGCCAATTCCGCCACTCCGGCGGCGCAGGTTATTCCTGAAGATTGTCTATCGGAGCCGGTGAGAAGCAATGGGAGAACCCGCGGAAAAAGGCCGGCAGGGGAATCGAGGATCCGGCCGGCATCGGTACGCGGAGGCGCCGCCTTCCGAGCGCAGGGATTCCGCGTGTATATCCCAAGGACTTACTGCGCGAACAGGAATTCGACGCGCGCCTTGGCATGGAGGCGCTTCACGACGGTCTCCCGCACGCGGTCCAAGGCGCCGGCGCGGGCAAGTTCCTTGACCTTCTCGAAAGTTACGCTCTTGCGCTCGAAAACCTTTATCAAGTGCCATCCGTAGGGGGACTCGACAGGGCCGACCACCCTGCCCACCTCGGCCGAAAGCGCCGCGCGGATGACCGAGGCGTCCATCGGCGGCTTGGTTTTCGTCTTGACATTCGCGAAATCGCCCCACTGGCCCTTCGATGCGGCGGTTTGTTTGTCGTCGGAGTGTTCCGCGACGGCCGCATCCCAATCCGCCTCGGCTTTCGGCTTCAGCTTCTCTATCCTTTCGCGTCCCCGCTCGAAGGCCTTGGCCCTTTTCGCTTCGATCATCCCGTCTACGCTCGGGATGCCGGTCTTGGCATCCTTCGGAGGGAACCAGCGGCCTTCCTCGTCGGCGACCGCTACGAACAGATGCCCGAACCTTACGTCCCCGCTACCGTACCTTTCCGGGTTCCGTTCGAATTCGCGGCGCGCGTCATCTCCTGTAACTTCCCTTGCCGCCAGTTTTGTGACCATGGCATCTAGGCGGAAGCGCGGAGATCGCATGAACTTGTCCGGCGACGACCCCTTGCTCGCCAGAAATATCTCCACGGCCTTGCGGGGATCGTCGGCGCCGACCTCGATTTGGAATCGCCTGCCTATCAGGTCCATGTGGGCTTCAAGATCCCTGTCTGAGAACTCCAGACCAAGGCGGCGGATCTCGTTCTCTACGATCCAGACATCCTTCAGGAAGGCTACCGACGCGGCGATAATTTCGCGGTTCGGGGGGCCGGCCGAGCGGACGGCGAAATCGCGTATCTCCCGTTCGGAGATGGACTTTCCGTCTATCCGCAGCGCCTCGCCGGCGGTCAGCCGCCGAGGCTCGGATATGACCTCGGCATTATCCCGCAATTCTTTCAGGAAAGCCTTAATTACAGCCGTTGTGCGCGGAGCGGATATGTCGGCGCCGGGGGCGAGTCTGCCGCGCGCCTTGAGCAGCTCGAACACCGACAGCTCGCGACGTATCTCGGCCCGGAATTCGTCCGGCAATACGTTAAGGTCGGCCATCATGGTCTCCGGGGTGTAGCGCCTGCCCTTCTCCTCGCTGTACATGTCGGCCAGCCGCTTGATGCGAGCCTCGACGGCTTCGGCCGGAACGTCTATCCCCGCTTCCGAGACGGCCCTTAGCGTAAGGAATCGTTCGGCGTACGCCTCGACGGCATCGTCCCATCTGTCCCTGGCGATGAAATCGGCTACGTCCTCGCCGGTTATCGGGCGGCCGTCAACCCTGGCATATACGGCCTCCTTCGAGTAGGGATGCGGTTCCCCTCCGTGTGCTGCTGACATGCAGCCGTCGCGGAAGGTCGCCGGCATGAATAAAACCGGCAACAATATGGCGGGTAGACGTATATGGGGCAGCCCGTTGGGACCACGGGAGCGCGGCGCATTCCCGCTCGGTCTTCTTCCGCAGAGTATCGGCCGGTCGGCCGAAAGAGCGCACTCTCGGCGAAAATCGCCCGGAGCGCAAAGGCTCGGCTCGCGTCTTTGCGGCTCAATGCTCGGCACGGTTCCGGCCCTCTCTTCACAGGGAGCCTCGGAGTTTTCCCCCCTCGATCGCATCCTCCCCTTAAGGAGAATCGATGGGGCGTTGGATGCCGCGACACTGCTTCCAACCGCGCCATTAGTGTCGAAACGGGCTGCGGTTTTCAAGCCATTGTACTTGACCCGGGCCAGCGATGGCGCGATGCTGAGATGGAACGTTCGGGCCGGTTCGATGGGACGGCGGAGTTTCGCCCGGTAGAGTCGGTCGGGAAGCGGTTCTCCAGTTCGGAAATTCAGGAGGCGGGATCGGCGGGGCGGCGTCGCACGGCGCGCGAAATATCCGAAGGTTCCGGTCTGAGCTTCGGTGAAGCGAGACATCGCTGGAATGGTTGCCGTAGAAGATGGCGCGGAGGGCGTACCGCGATGAAGGGAATCGCCGAAGCCATGCAGAGGCATACTCCGGCATCCGCCGATGCCGACTGCCGCAGTTGCGGACGCGCGCGCTTGCGGGCGCCTTTCGGCGCCCTTGGGATAATCTTTCGAGAAGTCTTCCTTTCCACCTTACTCGTCCAGGCGTTCCTCCCTTGCGGCCGTCTCGGCGGGGCGGAAGCCGGTCCGGAAGGCGCAGGGAATCCGCCGTCGGAGACTCCAGGAGAAACTCGGCCCCAAGGCCGTCCGGCGGATGTTCTGCCGAAAGTCCGGAAGGAGGGATTGCTTCCAGGAGAAGCCGGGCATCGGACGGCGGGATCCGAATCGCCACGCCGCGGTTCGGACGAAGGCAAAGGCGCGGCCGAGGCCGGCAAAAGGAAAGACGGGGCATTCAAGAATGCCATAT
>CALKMO010000345.1 GCA_937991785.1 uncultured bacterium
CCGACTCCGCCGTACATCCATTCGGCCCCCTCGACCCACGACGGCCCGGCGAACGCCTTCGTTATATCGTGCGGGCGATTCGGAGCCGCCTCCGGCGCCAGCGGGATGGGCACATCCTTCCTGGAGCTGACGATGCGTCCCTGCTTCGGCCTGAACTTCATCAGAGTCTCGGCCCGTTCCAGCGGGTATTCCTTGCCGTCCAGCACCCTGTTTGCCGCGACCAGGACGTAGATGTTGTCGTCCCTGTCCATGGCCAGACCGTCCGTCATGGGCAGGCCCTTGACCGCGTCTTCGTACAGCAGCTTTCCGTGCTTGTCCCAGACGTGGACCTCCCCCCATCTGCACCTTCCGGGGTAGTTCGGCGGAGTGTACGGACGCCCCTCCGCGAAACTGGCACCGAACCCGCCCGGGATGATCACGTTAAGCGACCGCATGTTGTAGCACGAGGCTATGACGTGTCCCTTCGGCGAGACTGCGAAGCCGCCCAGATGGAAGCATCCGGGCCGGCCGGTGCCGGGGAGCGGCAGCGGGGCGATCAGCCTCCCCCCGTCGCCGTCGAAGCCGGGCGGCTCCAGCCACGGCTCGCCGTAATCCCATGGGATTTCGCGCCAGTTGGAAGGATCGAAGCGCGCGATCAGCCTGTCGGTGCGTAGATATACGGAACCGTCCATGTCGAAGTCCGCGTCCTCCGTGGTGAACGGCACCTTTTGGAGCCGGACCTTGCCCGTCAGCGGATCCACGATCGCGAACTCGCGGAAAGCCTTCCCTACCCCGCTCCCGTCGCTCTCGGCCACATACAGCATGCCGGTCCTGGGATTCACGTACATCCGCTGCCGGTCCTTCGCCGGGGAGCTGGGCGGATCCACCTTCGCCACGGCATCCCCGACATCCCTAGCGAAGTTCGCCTTCTCGACCAGCTTCCCGTCCTTCTCCACATACAGCCGCATGTGGCAGGCGGACCACGCGGAGTATTGCCACTGGCCGGGAGAATATGAACGCCTGAGCAGCATCAGCTTCTCGGAGGTGTCCGCCGTTCCGGGAACCACCCAGATGACGGGCGGATCGGTGTGGAAATCCACGAACACGTCGTGCTGGGCCCCTCCGGTCCGGTTCATGAATACCCCGTTATGATAGCCGGCGAACGGCAGAGGATAGGAGGCGATGGGCTTGAAGTCCTCCATCGGCCCGAAATGAGTCAGCGTCGGGGCGACCTTCTCGTTCTCCTGCGTGTGGTGGCGGGTGACCATGAGCCAAGAGGCGACATAAATATGCCCGGTCGTTGGGTGAACGTTTATGGCGACGGGCATTTTCACGGGAGCCAGCGACTTCAGGAGCTTCCCCTCCTGGTCGAAGACCTGTATCCGATCGTTCATGCAATCCGCCACGTATACGCGGCCCTTGGCGTCGCACGCCACGGACATCGGACATTTGAAATGCCGCTCGTCGTTCCCTTCGTCGCCGACCTTCATGCTTCCCGCAAAAAGCTCGGGCTCCTTGTTGCCCAGATATTCCATCCGCAGGACCGCGGGCAGCCAGTGCCATGAGCCGCCGCCGCCGCAATAGCCGGTCAGGTAGACCCATTTCCCATCGGGCGAAAACGCGGCGCTCCGCGGGTAGACCTCCCTTTCCTTTCCCTCGTGCCCCGGCATCGGGACCCAGGTCTTCGGCCCTTCCAGGGGCATCCCGCCCGTGGTGCCGTCAGTCGCCACGCGGTTCAGGGATCGCTTCACGAGCGCCAGTTTTCCCGGTTCGCCGGGACCCTTGCCGGGGAGCAGCGCCATGGCTGAAGCGGCCGTGCCGTACTTGGCCATGCCCTGGTCGCCCGTGTTGTCGCCCGATGTAAACAGCGTGGCCTGCACTATCCCGTGCCAGACTGGCAGCAGGCGGCCGTCCTGCGGGAACTCCATCCATTTCAGGCCGATCACCTTCGCCAGCGCGGTCTGGAGGGATTTCGGCGAACCGGAGCGAGCTTCCTCTGACGAATAATCCGGCGGGAACGGGTAGACCGTCCGGACGTAGTTGCCGGCATGGTCGAACAGGCGGATATGATCCACCCCGCCACCCTCGAACACGTACACGCCCTCCGGCGCAGCGGCCATCAGGGGGCGGTGCCCAGGAGCGATCCTCTTCTTGGGGCTCCAGTAAAGGGTCCGTTCGAAGCGCGGGTCCAGGCCCAGCGAGACCCGCACGACCAGCTTGTCCTTGTCGTCTATGTATCTCCCCTGGTCGTCCTTCCCGTCCCACACGATCGCCTGCTTCTTCGTCCCCTTCCGGAACGGCTCGGGCGCACGGTCCCCAAGCACCCCGCTCGCCAAGTGCCGCACTATCCTAGGCTCGCCCCCCACAAGCTCCGTCGGGTCCTCCACGGCCACAGTAACGTCGCAAAAACCCTTCGTCTCAAACGATATCGTCACCCTGTCCCCTTCGCGCACCACCTTCGGCTTCTCGGCGAACTCGAACGCCTGCTCCCGCTTGATACGAAACTCCTCGGGTATCGCCGGAGCCCCGCCCTCGCCGCCCATCGCGGGCGGCGGGCAAAACACCGACAGCAAGGCCTGCGCTGCCGCGGCCAGCGCCGCGACTGGGAAGACCGCCCATGCGGAACCCATGGCCGCCGGACGCATATCCATCGCCCTCCTCCCATGTACATGCTTGCGTTTACTGTTCCCAACACTTCCCTTTTTCCGGATCGGCCGCCGCCGGGGCCGACCCCGCCGTAACGCAGAGCCGCACCGGTATCCTGATGTGCACGGCCGGGGCGCGCGGATCCGAACGCCGCACCTTCAGACACGTCATCGCAGCTGCCGCCATCCGCGCGATGCTCCATGCGATCGCCGGCGGCGCGCAGCCTTCGTCGAATTCGGGAAGGTAGATAGAGCGGTAGTGTTCTTCGGGAGACCAACCGACCATATCGAAGTCCCGCCCGGGTCTCAGACCGAGATCCCGGGCGGCTCTCGCCACAGCCCGCGCCATGGACTGCCACAGGGCCAGTACAGCCGTCGGCCGGTCGGGACGCCCCAAAAGATCCCTGGCCCTGGCCAGCGCCACGTCGGCATCGTAGAGCGGGGTATGCACTCGCAACTCGGGAGGAATTTCGACCCCCGCCTCCTCCAGCGCGCCGACGGCGCCCGCCCAACGCTCCAGGATCTGCAGCCCCCGCTCCTCAGGCCCCATCCACCCGATACGCCTGTGTCCGCCCTCGAGGAGCCGCCTGGCGGCCAAAACGCCCCCGATAAACCCGTCCTGAACGACCGAATCTATCGGGATATCGGCCTCCCTGGCATCTATCAGAACCGCCGGCAGTCCGAAGCGGCGGAGTCGCTCCAGCAGATCCTCGTCGGGTTCGTCCAGCACGACCCCGAAGACCTTCGCAGATCGGATGTGCTCGGCTATCTCCTCGGCCGGACGGCCCATTGTGAGGATCACCAGGAGAGGCCAGTCCCACTTCGTGGCGAGCCGTTCGAACTCGACGAGCAATATCTGGTGGAAATCGTCCGTGAACACCCTCCCATCAACCGTACGCGCAACGTAGGCCAACAGTCCCCCCCTGTCGGGATCGTTTGCCCTGGCCAACACCCGGTATCCCTGGCGCGGCACCGCCTCGACGAGCGATTCCTCCTCGAGCAGCTTCAGCGCTCGACGGACAGTCTCCCGAGATATCCCATGCTTTTCGCTGAGATCTCTGACCGAAGGGAGGAACTCCCCCATCGGGATGCTTCCCGAAATAATCATTTTCCGAACCATGCCGGCGAAGTGGGAGGAATTTCGGCCGGAGCCTGCCATACTTATCTCCGACTAACCCAAGCTGACCTTGCTGTGACCTTGATGATTACACCGACCACCCATGTTTGTTCGTAAAAATTTTTTGATCTTTCCCACAACAGATTACTACCTGTTCATAGCAACAATCCTCTAGCAAAACTATACACGCAACACTTTTAGATTCTTAATTACTTGTCAAAAAAGCAGTTGTGTCTATGGCTCCCGCCAAACAGGAACATTCGACCATCCCTACATTAATTTTACGAATGTCTATAAACAATCAGCGGGAGAAAAGTATTTCATAATATTTCGAACAAAATGTTCTTGTGGCCTCTTTCTGACACAATCCGCGCTATGTTGTCAACCTTCGATCTACTGTTTGTACAGCTCTCTTAAAACACGACATGTAGCGGTTTCGATCTGCACCAAGCAGGGCGGAGGCTATGTTTGCTAAATGTCCGTTCCTTTCGAAGGAGAAGTTACTGAATCTACTGTGCTTTCGCCGACCTTGCTTATTGCGCCCGTCATGTCCGGTGGCGGCTCGGAGGTCCGTCCGCAACCGGAGATCCCGCCAGCACAAATTTTCTTTTTGATGCAATGGCGCGCGACGAAAAAAGCCGCCAATACCGCTACAAACAGTATTACGTACCACCTGACCTCGCCAAGGAATACCCATGCATCGTCTATGTCGGAGCCGAAATATTTTCCCGCCCAGATGGATATCGGCATCGTTATCAGTATGCGCAAGGTATCCATCAGTATGAAGATGGCGAGACTCACGCCCATGCTTCCGGACACGAAAAACGTTGCCACGCGGAAACCCATGGCGAAGCCGGCCAGGAATACCGTCTTGGTACCGTGGCGGGTGAAGTGGTCTTTAACTTTTGCCAGCCTCTGAGGCGTAAGGATGTAGCGGAAAGGCCACATCCCGTATAGGCGGGCTCCGTAACGCAGGCCAAGGAAATATGCTATGATGTCGCCGACTATTATCCCAACATACCCCACGATCACCGTCGGAACGAACTTCGTACAGCCCAAGTGAACCATGTACCCGGATGCCACGAAAGTAACCTCCTCCGGAACCGGCAGCCCGATTCCGGACAGGACTAGGATTACGAAGATGCCGAGGTAATGAGAGTGCTGGAAGAGATCAACCAATTCGTCGAAATAATCCACCGGCCCTAGACTCCTTCCATGGCGATCCTATCCCCTTCCCCGCAACCAGGCCGCATTATAGCGGGACTCGCCTTTCAAACCAGTGGCTAGAGACCGATTTGACGCCGAAGAGCGGCGGCGGAAGAGGGCAGAGGGATATCCGCGAAGGAACCGGCGCGATGCGAAATCTAATGCCGAAGCGGCCTGACCCGCCTGCGGCTTTTTTCTCCGCGCCGTCAACGATACGGCCTATTAGGGCGGAGAACTGAGAGAAACGGCGAAGTTCCGGCCGCCGAGGAAGACGCTCATAACGTCGCCTTCTGCGATCCCCCCCCCGACTAAGGAGACGGCTTCCCCGCCATTCGGCTTTCCCAACCTTGACGTATGGCGGCTCTTCCATATAGTTTTCCTCCGCTTCTTTCTCCGAGCTAAAGGTTGAGAAGAGATCCTTTTCGCAGAGGATTGGGGGACGTCATGATCGTCATGAAGTTCGGCGGCACGTCGTTGGGCGACCCGGCCGCGATCAGAAAGTGCGCAGAGATAGTCGAAAGGCATCTTTCCAAGAAGCCGCTCGTCGTGGTGTCGGCCCACTCCAAGGTGACCGACATGCTCCTCGACGCGGCCAGGGCGGCCGTGAAAGGCGATGTGGACGGGCCGTTCGAAAGGATACGCAAGCGCCACCATGATATACTCGACGGCCTCGGGCTGCCTAGCGATACGATCGAGAAAAACATGAAGGAGCTTCACGACCTGCTCCGCGGCATTTCCATGGTGAAGGAGGTTACGCCTAGGACGCTCGATTACGCGGCGAGCTTCGGTGAGCGGATGTCGAGCAAGGCGTTCGCGGCGTATATGAGGAAGCGAGGCATCGAAAACGCAGAGGCGATCAACGCCTACGACCTGGGGCTCGTCACCGACTCGCGTTTCACCAACGCCAGGCCGCTGGCGGAATCGTACGAGCGGATCCCCAAGGCGTTCGAACCGCACCGGCACAAGCTCGTGATACTGACCGGCTTCATCGCCAAGGACAAAAACGGAGACATCACCACGATCGGAAGGTCCGGCAGCGACTACACGGCCGCGATTTTCGGAGCAGCGCTAGGGGCCGAGGAGATACAGGTCTGGAAGGATGTCCTAGGGATACTGACCGCCGACCCGACGATAGTACCGGCAGCCAGGCCGATAGAGAGGATGTCGTTCGCGGAGGCGTCGGAGCTGGCGTACTACGGGGCGGAGGTCCTGCATCCGAGCACGATAATCCCCGCGGTAAAGGCCGGGATCCCCATCCGCGTGCTACACACCTTCGATCCGGAGGCGCCGGGAACGATCATATGCGACAGGTGCGAACCGAACGGCGCGCATCCGGTGAAGTCCATCGTTTACAAAGAAGACCAGATATTGGTCAACATAACTTCGACCAGGATGCTTATGGCCGAGGGCTTCATGGCCAAGATATTCAACGTCTTGGAGCGCCACCGAATAGTGATAGACATGATATCCACCTCCGAAGTTTCGGTTTCGCTGACGACGGACAGCGAGGAGGGACTGGACGCGGCCTGCGAGGAGATGCGCGAGTTCGCCACTGTGGATGTCGAAAAGGGCAAGGCAATATTCGCAGTTGTGGGAGAAGGCATGCGCAACACTATTGGTATGGCGGCAAAGACGTTCTCCGCCGTTGCCGAGGCGGGGGTCAATATAAGGATGATAAGCCAGGGAGCTAGCGAGATAAACATCGCGTTTCTCGTGGACAACAAAGACATCCCAGCCACGGTCAGGTCGCTTCACAGGAAGTTTTTCGGGATCTGAGCGATACCGGCCGCTATAGATCGTCGGGGTCGTCCTCTGAAGTGGGCCTCGCGGGCTGTCGCTTGCTGCGTTTGCCTGAGGATTCGATCGCCTTCCTGTACCTTCCCGGCCAGTCCGCTCCTGGGGCGAGGCGGGCCACTACGTACTCCCTGCCGGACGGCAGGTTTTTTCTGGAAACGACCGCCAGAACATCGGTCCGGGCAAGTCCGAGTTTTCCCTCCGCGGCTTCCATAGTGCCGGCGAACAATGCCCCTCGCCAGGCGTGGCGCGGCCACGTCTCCGCGATGCGCCCCAGACCAGTGATGGGGCGATCGAAGTAATACAGCATAATGGCGAACGGTTCGCCGCTGACATAGATCGGCGCATCGCGCGGCGCCAGGGATTCCGCCGTCGCGGCAAGGAGCCTTACCGGGTTTTCGCGCCTGTACTTGGAGTAGTACCAGCCGGAATAAGCCCAGTAGCAGAGCGCGGCCGCCAGAGCTACGTGGCCGGCGCCCCCGGCAGGACTCCCGGCGCGGAAGCTCCAAGCGGCGGCAAGCGCAGCCAAAGCCAAGGCGATGCCGAGGAACATCCCTATGCCGGGCGGCCAAAGGTCCGCCGAGGTTGCGAAAGCCGGGGCTAGCGCAACAAAGGCGCCGAAGGCCACGCCAGGGATCGCAACGCACATGCCCGCCGCCCTTCCGAAGACCCCGCGCGGTCCGGCGGCCGATTCGGACCATATCCCCGCAAGGATCGCCAGCGCCGGGAAGATGGGCAGCACATAGTAGTCGCGCTTGTCGGTTATGATAGAATATATGATCGCGGTTCCTATCGCCGCCGTCCCAAAAAAGGCCGAGAGAGCGCCCGGCGACCGGTGCGGGATACCGCAGGAAGAGTCGTCCGTCGGCCTTACGATCTCCCGCACCTCCCCGGCGCATCCCGGATCCGCGTCGGAGCCTCGCGCGCGCCCGCCTAAATGGGCGGAGAGTTCGGCCGTCGGACCGGCGCCGGTACCGGCGGCTGCGCCGCCCATGCGCCCGGCGACGGAATCGCCGGCCTCGCCAGGGGAATCCGTTCCGGCTGCATAGCCGCTTGTATTTTCGACAGCTCCGCCGACAGCATTTCCGGCAGCGCCGCCGCCGTTCGCCCGGCGACGCGCCAAGGCCGCCGCCCCCCAGAGCAAGGCCGCCGGAGTCCACGGCAAGAAGCGGTACGGGATGTACAGAATGTAGAAATAAAAAGGCTTGGCGTGCCTGGTTCCTTCCAGATGGGCCCCAAGCTCAAGTATTCCTGCAGATACGGT
Source organism: uncultured bacterium (assembly GCA_937991785.1). Lineage (GTDB taxonomy): Bacteria > Planctomycetota > SZUA-567 > H5-PLA8 > CALKMO01 > CALKMO01. Next base: position 8,006 of record CALKMO010000345.1, read on the forward strand.
TCCCGGCACCCTTGCCGCGACGGCCAAATGCCACGGCGCCGCCGCGAGCAGCGCCGCGGCGAGAGCCCACGCGAACCAGCGGGCCGTACCGGCATCGAAGCGGCGCCGCCGGACGATATCCGACGCCGCGAAAACGAGCCATGGGAGCAGGACCGGCGGGAGGACGTTCGGACCTTTGGCCAGCCAGCCGAGGCCGATGCAGACGCCGGCCAGCAGGGCGGAGGGCATACGGCCTTCGCCGAAAACCGCGCGGCGCGCGGCCAGCAGCGTCGCGGCCGTCGCGAAAAAGGCCAAGGCCATATCGGCGGAGCCAACATGGCCGGACAGGAAAAACGCCTCGCTCGTGCTCAGCGAACAGACGGCGACGAAGGCCGCGCCGGCGCCGACGCGGCGGCGGACGAACAGCCACACAATGGCGCAGGTCAGGGCGCCGAACGCCGCCGACGGCAGGGCGACGGCCGCCTCCGATACGTGTCCGCCGAAAAAGATCAGCGCACATGCCGCGGCCGCCCAGTAGGCAAGCGGCGGCTTCTGGAGCCGAGGCGCCATATCCTCGTAGAGGCGTGGGACTACCCAGTCCCCGGAACGTATCATATTGCGGGCGGCGCACGCCACGCGCGCCTCAGACGTCTCCGTGACCGGTTTCACGAAGACCGCCGGCGCAAGAACGGCGAAACCGAACGCGGCGGCGCCGAGCGCCCCGGCGGCGAGGCGCAACGCTCCGGATGACGTTCCGGCGGGCGCGCCGGTGGACGGACATCCCTGAGCCCCTGATGTGCCGTCCGATCCCGACGCACACGCGACGTCAGGCGCGCCGCGGCCGGCGGGACCGACGGATCCGCCGGCCAAAGCTGCGTCGGGCACGCCGCCGCCCGACGGCCCGGATCCCACCCCCGTCATACGATACCCTTGTTATCCGATTCGTCCTTGGTCTCGCGCGAGTAGCCCGAATCCTGCCGTTGCCTGTTCAACTCGTTCTTCATCATGTACAGTCGGTGGAAGTCGGCCGCGGTCAGACCGGCGCACTGGGCCAGGCTTACCAGAAAATGCAGGAGGTCCACGATCTCCACGCGAATGTTCTGCATGTCAAGCCTGTCCTTGCTCCACCATTTCCACAGCAGGTCGTTCTCCAGCTCGTCGGCCTCTTCGCGCAGCGCCCGCAGATAGTTGCGCAGCCATATGTTAGGCAGATCGTTTGGGCCGCTCTCTCCCGCCATGGCGGCGCGGCGGACGGTCTCGATCTTCAGGGTCTTGCCTTCGCGGTCCCTGATGTCGTTCTTGGCGAACGTATGGTCGTTAAGCGCCTCCTGGACCGAAAATATCTCTTCGAGCATGTCCACGCGATTTTTCCTCCCTGGGCGTTCCCCGTACTAGCCTTCCCCCGCATCCCTCCCCCTCGCGCTTCCCCCCGGCTTGCGCCTCCGCTCCTTTCGCGTTCCGCGTCGTCCGCGGACTCGCCCCGCCCGTCTCCGGAGGCAACGGCCCAAGCCGCGCCCCCGGATCTCCGCCGGCCCTCACGTACGGAAGAACACAAACCATATCGCGAGGTATGTCGGGATAAGGATGGGTATCGAATACTTGAACATGTACCCGAAGAAACCGGGCGTCTCGACTCCCGACGCCTCGGCTATTGACTTGACCATGAAGTTCGGCCCGTTCCCGATATAGGTATTCGCCCCGAAGAAGACCGACGCAACTGAAATAGCCAGGAGGTGTTTCCAGCATTCGACCTGGGCGACGATCTGCCCGGACGAATCCCGCACCGCTATCGCGGCCTTTTCGATGAATTGCTGCATGTTGGCGGGGGCGAGGTGTATGCCGGCGAGGCCGAAGGCGGTGGTCAAGTAGCTTAAGTATGTCGGCGCGTTGTCCAGGAAGCTCGACAGCGCCCCAACCCACCAGAAGAACTGGCCCGGGGATTGAACGCCCATCTTCGCGGCGTTGACCTGAAGGTAATCGAGCGCGGGAACCATGGCCAGGAATATACCGGCGAACAGCCACGCAACCTCGCGGATCGGCGCGAACGTAAATTCGTTTGCCTGGAGCGCCCGCCGGGGAGAGTACCTGTAGGAGAGGAATGCCGCCAGCAGCATCGTAACTTCCCGCATGAAAGGCAGATGCGGCAGCCCGAACGCGGCCATGCTTTCCGGCGTGATGAACACCGCCAGCAGGATCATGCCGAGGAAGAAGAAATTCCTGATGCCGAGCAGTCGGAATCGGATGCCCTCCTCCGCCTCCGGTCCCAGCATCATGCGCCCCCCGCTCGACCTCGCGCGCCGCGTCTCGAGCAGGAAGAAGACCGACAGGATGACGGCCAGCGCAAGCCCCCACATCGGCCAGGCGCGTTCCAGCGTCCACATGAAAGGCACGCCCTTCATGTAGCCGAGGAACAAAGGCGGGTCGCCGATGGGCGTCAGCGCCCCGCCGACGTTGGATACCACGAAGATGAAGAAGACCACGTGATAGGGCCTGATGCTGCCTTTGTTTATCCTCAGGTAGGGCCGGATCAGCAGCATCGAGGCGCCCGTGGTGCCGAAGAAGTTCGAAAGGACCGCCCCGAACATCAGTATGAACGTATTGACTACCGGCGTGCCGGACGCTTCCACGTCTATAAGTATTCCTCCTGACACGACGAACAGCGAACCGATGAGCACTATGAAACCGAAATACTCCTTTATAGCTTCCAGCATGCGGTGCAGACCGTAGTTCGAGACCGCGTGGCCGTCTATCGTGGCCGGCCCTCCGTAGAAGATCAGGTAGGCCGCGGCCGCTACGGCGCCGAGCGATATGGCGACGTGATGGAAGTGCCGCTCCCACCAATGCCTGTTTATGAACGGCATCAGCGCGATGGCCAGCAGCAGCGTAACGAACGGGATGGACCATGCAAGGTGCACATGAGGGATGCCGGCGTTTCCGCCCGCGGCATGGCCGGAATTCCCGGAGCGCCCCTCGTCCGGATGCCGAGGTTTTTCGCTTCCGGCCTCGTCCCCCCCCCGCGTTTTGCCTCCCGCTCCGGCTCCAGTTCCGCTGCCGGCTCTGTTTGCGCCTTTTCCGCCTTCGCCTCCGTCCGCGCCTCGGCTCTCCTCGCCCCCAGCGCTTCCGCCCGAAGCTCCTCCGCTTCCGTCAGAGTCGCGATTCCCCGCCTCGCCGGCAGTCTCGCCCCTGCCTCCCTCGCGGCCGGCATCCTTCGCGGCTGCGCCAGGCGCCGCCGCGCAGCGATCATCGGCGACCGTAACGCGGGACAAAGGAAGAGCGGCCGCTTCAATCCCGGGGGCCGGGCCGTCGCCATCCGCGCCCCGCACCAAGCCCGAAGCGTAAACGTAGAGCAAAACGAACGCGGACGCGAAAAGGCATGTATTCTTTGCCACCCCGCCGCCACCTCCGCTTATAGCCATCCGCCGCCGGCGGCAAGTTCGCGGGCCTTCCACGCGCGAAAGGCCGCCGGTGCGGTGCCCGAGCGTCAACGACCGGAAGAACGGAGCCGATGCTATCGGCGCGAAAGGATGCTGTCAAAAGCAACGCTGGAGGCGGCGGTCTTGCGGTCTTACGGAATCCGATAGGCGCTTCCGTTCCGGCGGAGGGGCGGCATAATCTCTCTTCGAGGCAGCCTGGAAGTCCGGCGTGCGCCCGCGCCCCCGGCTTGCCATGCATTCAGGCAACGCGGTCGAGTACGGCGTCGGCGCGAAGGCGGCTTATCGGCCTCGATCATGTTTGCGGCGCGAGGCCGGGATATCGCGCCGGGAGGACGTTTAGGTCCAATACGGTGTGGAACCGAATGAGGAGGTGGAGCCGCGATGCCCGATGCGGCGAGTATCGGCATGCTTCAGAAGGTATTGTTCGGCGCGGCGGTCGTCGTGACCGCCGCCGGCGCTTACGGGGCGTTGTGGATGACGGTCGCCGAGACGGTCAAAGGCGTATGCATCCTGACGCTCGTCCTGGCGCTGTGCGCCGCGGCCGGGGGGAGGCTTTCAGGATGGGTCGGTATCGGACCGGCGACGGCGATGGCCTTTCTGGCTGCCTTCGCGTGTGTTGCCACGCATCCCGGATTCGCGGGCGTAGGCGGACGCCTCGACGCCGCGCCTTCCGTAGCGCGCGCCGCGATGCTCGGCCTGTACGGCGCCTGCTCGGCGGCTTTCGCCGCCTACGCCTTCGCCGGCGAGCGGCGGCGTGCCGGGAAGTACGGGGATCCCGCCATCGTGTGGGCCCCCATGGTCCTGGCGGGCGGAGCGGCCGCCGGAGCGATATACGGCGCGGCGCTCCTGCCGGCGTCCCGCGCCCTCGGCGCCGGTCTTGGCGCCCTCTCGATGCTGGGCGCTGTCGCCGTCGGCTGGGTCGTGTTCTGCGCAGTCCGCGCGGCCGAACCGATACGGGCGGCGGCGCGGAGCGGCGC
>CALKMO010000346.1 GCA_937991785.1 uncultured bacterium
TATCCGCGCAAGAAAAAAAGTGGGGTAAAAATCGAGAAAAACGGCGTTCCTGCGTGAGGCGCTCACTATGAAGCTTTGGGGTAAAGCCTCCCCGAGTCCGCGGAAATCTCCCTATCGTCCGCAGACAGCGCAACCGGCTCCCGAAGGCCACGGCACTGATGCGGCCATCGCCGCGTTCCATTATCATCAAGGGCGCATACGCCCAAGAGTGCCTCTAGTGAAGCTCATCGCCAGCGCCTTGACGATAGGCACGGGCGGTTCGGGAGGTCGAGAAGGGCCGATCGCCCAGATCGGCGCGGGCTTCGGATCGTTCGCGGCGAGGCTGTTTCGGCTTCCGGTAGCGGAATGCCGGATATTGATGGCCGCCGGGATGGGGGCTGGCGTGGCAGCCATCTTTCGGGCGCCTCTGGCTGGAGCACTGTTCGCAGCGGAGGTCCTGTACTGCTCGGCGGATTTCGAAGCATCAGTCATAGTCCCCGCCGCCTTGGCAAGCACGACGTCATACTGCACCTTCGGGATGGCATTCGGATGGACGCCTCTGTTCGATTTGCCTCCGGAACTCGTTGAGGCGATGACTTTCCGAGAGCCCTTGCAACTGTTGCCGTATTTTCTTCTGGCGGTCTTCATGGCCATCCTGGCCATGATTTATACGAGGACTTTCTATGGAATGGTCGGCGCCTTCCGGCGATTGAAACTCCCACGCCATATTAAACCGGCCGTGGGCGCTCTGGCGACCGGCGCCGTAGGTCTCGTTCTGTTTCGCATGTTCGGGCAGGATCAGCGGGTCCTCGGCGTGCTTTCCTTCGGTTACGGTACGCTGCAGGACGCCATTGCCGCGGCACCGCATGGCCAGCATGATCTATCCTTGGCGACCCTGTTCATCATAGTAGCTCTAGGCAAGATATTGACGACAGCACTGAGCATCGGCAGCGGTGGTTCCGGCGGCGTCTTCGGACCGTCCATGGTCATCGGGGGATGCGGCGGAGGAGCGTTGGGATTCTTCCTTCATTCCCGTTGGCCCGACTTGGTCCCTCATCCGGCGAGTTTCGCAATCGTGGGCATGGCCGGATTCTTCGCCGCGGCAGGCAAGACTCCCATCTCCACACTGGTCATCGTCAGCGAGATGACCGGCAGTTACGGCCTCCTGCTGCCGACGCTTTGGGTCTCCGTGCTGGCCTTTCTTTTGTCCGACGAACAATCCATCTACCGATCGCAGGTCGCCAGCCGCTCCCTCTCCCCGGCGCACCAGGGCGATTACATACGGGAAGCGCTCGCCGGGCTCCAAGTGAAGGAGTTCCTTGAATCGCCGCAACATATCCCAACCGTACGATCCGATGCGCGGTTCGCCGAAGTGGTGGATGTTCTGAACAAGACAGGATGCCACGGGTTGCCGGTAGTGGATCGAGACGGCCGATATGCCGGGATGGTAAGTCTCGAGGAAGTCATTCTTGCCTACCGCATACCTTTTGTGGAATCTGCGATCATCGCGGCGGACCTGATGCGCAGCGATGTGGCTCCTTTGCAACCCGAGGATCGCTTGGATCAAGCGCTGGAGCTCTTTGCCAGGAGCGACCAGCAGGTCCTTCCGGTAGTGGACGGCACGCCCGCGATGCGCGTGATCGGACTCGTCAAAAGGGCGGATATCTCCAGGGCCTACCTACATCGCGTGCATGGGATTCCCGGATCGGGCGGATCGGGAGATGCGCGGCCTGCCGTCAAGCCGGACTCTTCAGGCGAGGAACGCCCCTCTTGAGCTTCTATCCCGACAGATGTCGGGACGACGCCCGCCCGTTCCGCATTGTTGCCGTTCCGAGCGGGGGGAGCCGCGAGAAACTTCCCCTCATTTGAAATGGCCCCCCGGCGCGGCAAGCGATCGCTTGAAAAACGCCGCAGGCAGCTTACCATATATAGGTGCTTGGACCGGCTGCAGCGAGTTGCCGCGTCATCCGGGGCAACGGAGTGTAGAAACGATCATGAACGCCCGCGAACGGCCCCTCAATACCATGCGCTTTAAGGGAACGGATCGCTGCCCTTGATGGAAGATGTGGTACTGGGGCGATACGCTCGAACGATGGTATGGAAAGGGGTTGCCGAGGGATGTTCACCTGATCGAGTATTTCGGCATCAACAGGCGCGAGAGTTGACCCAGGGGTTGGTGCCCGGGTTCGCCGAAAAGATAGATGATCGAGGAGACGAGCGAGTACCGAGTATTCGTTCGGAGCGACGGGGTTAAGTGAAGGGAGTTCAAGAAGGCCGGGAAGCGTACGATGCCTCCTGCATCGAGTTACCGATCAAGGACAAAGCGAGCTGGAACGAATTCAAGAAACACCTGGATCCGCAATCGCCGATCCGCTGTCCGCTCTGGCAGGAGGAGGAGAAGAAGATGATATGGGCCAACCGCGACTATCCCCTTTCGATCGGAGGGGGAAGTCTCTACGGGCGGCCGCGCGACTGGATCGGCATGAAAAATCTAGCGGTTATGTCCTACGACGATCCGATGCTGGTCCACGATATAATGGAGCACATTGTGGAGTCCATAATCGCCACGATCCAAAAGGCGGTGCAGGAGGTCCGGATAGACTACGTGTTGATATGGAAGGACATGTCCTTCAAGTCGGGCCCTCTCATTTCGCCGAAACTGGTCCGAGAGTTAATGTTGCCTAGGTACAAGCGCATCGTCAACATGTTCCGATCGGCGGGTATAGACTCAATATTCGTGGATTCCGACGGCAACGTGGAGGAGCTGATGCCCATATGGAGGTCGGCATAAACGGAACGTTCCCCCTCGAGATCGCCACTGGCACCGACATAGTGGCGTTAAGGAAGGAATACGGCAAGGAGCTGCTGATGATCGGCGGTATAGACAAGCGCGCTATGGTCGCCGGCCCCGATGCGATCCGGCGTGAGATTCTGGGCAAGTTGCCGTTCATGGCTAGGCGCGGCGGTTACATCCCGTGGTGCGACTACCTCGTGCCCCCGGACGTGTCTTTCCGAAATTACATGTATTACCTGAATCTCATGAAAGACATAACGCTCGACCCGGACCGGTACGCGTACGAGGCCAAGAAGGAAGGCTTGGCGCGGTGGTGACCCACGCCTCCGCGAATCGGATCGAGGCAGGGGGGAAGCGGCAAATCTCCCATACGGATTAGAACCTTTGCCGGCGGGCAGTCTGATGGGAAACACCGGGGGCGTTCCCGGCAAGGGAGGAGATCCGGCGGCGGTCTGATGTTCGCCGCGGCTTCCGGATCGAGGGAGTTATTCGGCGGACGCGGGCCGTGCTTGACTGAATAGCCGGCAGCGGCTCGCGGGAGGCTATGACGGATGCCGGAATGGATGTGTACGGCAGTCTGGATCGTCCTGATCGTCGCCTCAGGGTTGCTCGCGGTATCGTTCGCCGCGCAGCTTCCGGCGATCCTTGCCGATCTGCGCGCCGTTAGGCGCGATCCGGCAGCCGAAGGCTGGCTGGCGGCATTGATGTATCCCGGTTTCCACGCGCTGACCATACACCGCGTCATAGCGCATCCTCTCTATCGCCTCAGGATGCGCACCTTGGCGCGACTCTTCAATTTTCTGGCCAGGTTTCTGACCGGCGCTGATATCCACCCTGGCGCAACGCTCGGGCGCGGCATATTCATAGATCACGCGCACGGAGTCGTGATAGGTGAGACCGCTGTTGTGGGGAACAACGTGACGATATTGCACGAGGTGACGCTTGGGGGTACCGGCAAGGAGACCGGGAAGCGTCACCCGACCATAGAGGACGGCGTGCTGATTGGCGCCGGCGCGAAGATACTCGGAAATATAATCGTCGGGCGCAACGCGAAGGTCGGCGCCGGGTCGGTAGTGGTCAATCACGTGTGCCCCGAGGCCACCGTCGTAGGCGTGCCCGGCAAGATAGTCTCCGTCGCCGGCCGCGCCACCCCTTCGTTCGCGCTGGACCAGACGACCCTGCCCGACCCTACGATCAGGAAGATACTAGCGCTCGAAGAGGAGATTCGGAGCCTCCAGGCAGCGTACGCCGAAATGTCTGGGCGGGGCGACATGCTCGGCCGGATACTGGTCCACAAGCGCGCCGAAGTGGCGCGGCTGAAGAAGGAGCGTCCGCTGGACTGGATGCCCGCCTCGGCCGCGGCTTCCGGCGCCGCCTTCGAGACATCCTCCGTTCCCTCGCCGATCCGGCGGGACGCGCGGTCGTTCCGCGAAGCGCTAAGGAGAAAAGACGGGCGCGTGGCG
>CALKMO010000347.1 GCA_937991785.1 uncultured bacterium
ATATCCTGCCGCTGCTGCCGCCGATCCTTTTGTTGCCGCTGCCGAACCGTCTTGTCCGCGCTCCCTCCGGCGCGGCTCAGGGATCTGCATGAGTCGGGCGGCGGAATCGAAATGCCGCTCCCGGCCGATTCCGCGGCGCCGATTCCTATCCTGGGAGGGCGGGGAGCGAACTCGGCGATCGCGCGCCCGGCGAGCTCCACGCGGACCGAGCAATCTTCCGGCTTCGAACCTCCCGCGGCCGCCTCCAGTACGCAGACCTTGCCCGCCGCCAGCGACACCGTCTCGTCAAGAAGGCGCGCGCCCCGGCTGCGGTCCTCGATCAGGAACCGGACCTTGCGCATCGGCCTGATCGCGTTGGCGAAGACGCGGATGACCGGACCAACGCCAGAGGGGTATGCCACGGCGTTGAATGCGCCCCACGCGCCGGCGTCGGCCACTCCGCGCAAGCCTCGTACCGGTAACCACCAGCCGGTCCATTCCGCAGGCTCTCCCGGTTCGAGGAAGCAAAAGTCGGCCTGCGTCGGGACCCTGCCCCGCTGTATCTCGATGTATTGCCCGTCCCCGTCGCTGAGGACCTCCGTCCATACCGCCGCCCGTTCGCCGTGCCCCCAGGTGAAAAACTTGCGCCCCGGCGCCTGCCCGATGTCGGCCACATGGATTACGCCGCGATCCTTCCCGTGGTCGTAACAACCGAAGAAATCGCGGCGCCCGCCCATGGTGAAGCAGTCGGTCGGTTCGCGGTACGAAGCGTGCAGCCCCAGGTCGAGACCATCCTCCGTAATCGGAAACCTGTCCACCTTGCCCCTGGCCCAGGCCGCCTCTCCGTCGGATATGAACTCAAGCTCGTCCGAAGCCTTCACCGCGGCGTTTTCCCAGTAATAGAAGCGCCGGCCGAGCGATGTGCCGTTGTAGAGGCGGACGCGGACCTCGCACGCCTTGACGCCAGGCCTCATGCCCACCGTCACCCGCCACGTCATGCCCGTGGTGCGGTCGGTATCGCCGACCTGTACGCCGGCAAAGCCGTCTCCCTTGCGTACGATCGCGTAATCCACCGGGCGGAACCCCGCGACCGTATGCCCGACGGGAAAATTGAACTCGACCCCGGTCGCGATCCACGCCCCGGCGAGCCCTATCATCGCCGGCTTGATAGTCCTGTTGCGGTAGAAGACCTCGGAGCCGTCCTCCTTGTCCGTCATCCCCCATATGCGGCCGCCCAGCTCCGGCAGCACCGTGGCCTTGAGATATTCGTTCTCTACATGTACGGCCTTATATTCGATATCCTTCTTCGGACCAGGCATATCGTCTGTCGCCGTGTAGGGGTATATGCGGCCGTATCCTTCGGCGAAAAAGTTCGCGTAAGGCGATTCCGGCCCGGGCACGTAAGTCGGTATCTTCAGAGTTTCCTCGTACGCTCGCGCACAGCCCATCGGATCCACCCTCCATCTCCCGCCTCCGAAGTCTTGCGCCGCAACATTCCGCTTCCGAAGTCCAGCGCGCTCGAGGCGGCCCTTTGCAGTTCTCGGACGCCGCATTCGCGAGCGGCTCTCCTTATTTTCACGCCGCGAAAAACCGGGCGGGATCTCCTCGCCGCTCTCTAGATGACGGCATCGAGCGATACGGTTTGCGGCCGGCCGGTCTTCAGCGATTCGACGATCAGGATCGCGGCCAGCGACGAGACCATCTGCCCTTCGGCGAAGCGGGGCGGCGCCGGTTTCCTGCCAAGGCAGATGTCGGAGAAGAAAGACAATTCGCACGCCTGCCCCCTGGCGGAGGAGCCGAATTTGCGCGCCTCGCGCCTGCCGTCTCGGAAAGTCTCCATGCGCCTCAGGTCCTCGATTATAGCAGATTTGCCGCCTCCGAACGCCTCGAACCTCTCCTTCCCGGAACTTTTGTCGCCGCGGGCGGTGTAGATTATCGAGGCGACCGATCCGTCGGCCATCGCCAGGGAGGCTACGACATCCTGCTCCCCGGCCGCGGCGGCGTTTTCGCTGCCCGGTCCGCGCGCCGCGACGGCATGCACGCTCGTTATCGGCGAACCTGCGACATGCTGCGCAAGATCAACGAAATGGCACATCTCGCCTATTATGCGCCCGCCGCCCATGTCTGGGTCGAGCGCCCAATGCCCTTCCTCGAGCGCGCCGGCGTTCACCCTGGCGAGCATGACCAGTGGGCGGGATGCGCCGAGGAACTCCGCCGTCGCCGCGAAGGCCGGCGAGTAGCGCCTGTTGAAGCCCACCATGAGCGCCTTCCCGCCGGAAAGCTTCAGCGCGGAGGCGACCGCCCGCAGGCCGCCGATATCCAGCGACAGGGGTTTTTCCACGAATACGTGCTTCCCGGCCTTCAGCGCGGCGGCGGCGAGAGCGGCGTGCGAATCGTGCCTGGTGGCGATGACGACCGCGTCGACGTCCGGGTCGGCTATGAGCGCCTCTGGCGAATCGTGGCATCGGGCCGCGCCGTACTTGTCGGCGACTTTCCGGGCCGTAAGCCCCGATGCGGTGGTCGCCGCCGCCAGCTCGACGCCCTTGATAGAGGCCAGGCTGGGGAGCAGGTATGCCCTGGCATAGTTGCCCGCCCCGATCAGCCCCAAACGGATGCGGTCAGGGGAAGGCTTTGGAGCAGGCCCTAGTTCAAGCGGCCCTCGCCTCGGCGCCTCGGCGGGATATTCCAGGATTATGCCCAGATAACGCCCTCGCCGTTCCCGGTCCGCAAGCAGATCGTAGGCCTCCGCCGCCCTGTCCAGCGGAAACCGGTGAGTCAGCAACTTGCCGGGCTGGATGCGCTTTTCCGCGGCCAGTGCGAGAAAGGCCTCGATGTTGCGTTTTTCCGTCCACCTTACGTACCCCGGCGGGTAGTCCCGCCCTTTTTCCTCGTATTCCGGATCGTATCTCCCCGGCCCGTAGGATCTCGACATGCGCAGCGTCAGTTCCTTCCGGTAGTATAGTTCGCGGGGCAGAGTCATGCCCGTCAGGCCAACGACGGCCACCGTGGCGCGGTCCCTGGCTATTTCTCCGGCGAGCTCCAACGGCGAGCTGTCGCGGGCGGCCGCGCACACCAGGACGGCATCGGCGCCGCGATCGGCCGAAAGCCGCCGCACGGCGTCCCGGAATGCGTCCTCGGACGAAAAGGCGTCTGCGAATCCCCAGCCCGCCGCGAATTCCGTCATGGCTGGCGACGGGTCGAACCCGACAGGGCGGCAACCGCAGGCCGACAGGATCTGGGCCGCCAGCTGGCCGATCAGCCCCATGCCGATGACTGCCACCGAATCGCCAGGCCCGCAGCCGGCCTGCCGGATGCCGTGCAGGGCTATGGCGCCGATGGTGCCGGCGGCGGCGACATCGAGCGGCAGACCCTCGGGCACCCGCGCGCACAGGTTCTGAGGCACGAACGCTATTTCTGCATGGCATGCATACCCGCCGCCGCCGCAAGCCACTTCGTCGCCCGCACGCAACCCGCGCACGCCATCGCCGACTTCTATCACCACGCCCGAAGAGCTGTATCCGAGCGGCTTGGGCGAGTCGAGCCGCTCGCGCACCGTCCGTACGGTCTCTGCGAGCCCGTCGCTCCGCACCTTGTCGAGGACCTTGGCGACCAGGTCGGGCCTGGCGCGCGCCTTCCCCAGCAGCCCCATTCGCGCCGTCTCGACCGATTGCCTCTCGGTGCCGGCGCTCACCATCGAATACCTGGTATGAACCAATACCCCTCCGGGCCTCAATATGGGCGCCGGCACATCTTCTACCGTAATCTCGCCGGTGGAATATGATTGGAAGACCTGTTTCATGCCTGGCTTTCGACGCCCCTTTTCCGGGCCGCTGCGCGGCCGCCGGGTCCATACGGGATCCGGCTCAGGTTATCGGAGCTGCGCGCAGCGTCCGGCGGCCGCGAATCTAACGGATATACTCCGTGGCAACAAGCGCTGAGCCTCCGCAAGGATCGCAGCCCCGCATTCCGCGCCCGCCTCCGCAGCCTCGTTCAAATGGGCGCGGTTCTTCCCCCTGGCTGCCGCGCGCAAGCCGCGCGATGGTTTCGGCGGTCCGCCGCTTTTACGCAACCGGGTTTCCCCTACGTCAACGGGAACGGATCGGGGAAAGACAGCTTGCCGATCGCCATCTTCCCGGCCGTCGTATCCTTGAGCGCGGCGAGGTTGCGTATGAAGCTCTCCGCGTAGCGGGACATCCTCCCCAGGTTCTTGCGGCTGGGTTCGTAAACGCCGCGCTCTATGCCGTACTGCATCAGGATGTAGGATTGCCAGTCGCGCGCGAGCGATATGTACTGGGCCATGGTCGAAAAGCCGGCCGAAAGCTCCTTGTACAAGTCGGGGTGCATCGCCCCGCGCGCCGCCTCTATTGCAGCCAGGCACTCCATCGCCCGCTCGTGCGCCCGCCGCTTCATCTCGATAAGCCGTTCGAGCGTCTCCTTCTTGGGATTCGCCATCTCGCAGGGGAATTCCGGATCCACGAAACCGTCGTACATCCAGTAGAGCTTCATGGTGTGCAGCGAAGAGAACGGGGCGCGCACCCATACGGCGTTGCCCCATTGGAGCCCCTTGTCGACCAGATCGTCGGCGCCGAGCAACACGTCCACGGCGACCTTGGGCTGCGGCGCGCCGTACTCTTTCTGGAGCCACGCGGCCACCAGTTCGGCATCGGACCGTCTGTCCCCCTTGAGGAGACTCTCCAGGATCCATGTGTTCATCCGGCCGAGGTTGCCGGTCTCCGGCTGCACTGTCCTATCGTTGTTGCCCATGTTTATCGGCAGCGCCAGGAAGCCGGTCAGCTTGTGCTTGGCGGCGGCCTCCAGGCCGGCCCTTATATGCTTCGCCTTGCACCAAGGCCAGGGTTTCTGATGGTACAGCTCGTAGGATATCTCGAGTATCTGCTCGCGCGACTTGGGGTACTTGCCCAGCGCCAGAGTCAGCGGCTGGGCGTCGTGTATGTCCATCCTGGTGGATTTATACATTATCGGCACATCCTTGGGCAGCCTGGCGAATACCTTGGGCAGTATTATGTCGGGATCGTTGCACGCCCTGGCGACAGGCTCCATATATTCCGTGGCGTTTTTCAGACCGGTGACCTCTTCTATGAGCCTGTGCCCGTCGCGGTAGAGGTTCGACGGCCAGTTCCTCCCCCAAAGGCGGAAGCAGACGGTGCAGTCCTTCCGTACGGACTTGACGCCCTCCCGCGCCGCCTCGACCTGCTTCGCCAGCCTTTCCCATATCGGCATATCGGCCTTCGGCACGCACCAGTCCGTGCCGCCGCCGTCCCATGTGCTGATTATGGCCATATCCATTTGCGGGAACGTCCTGGCTATCTCGGCGTACTTGGACCGGATAAGCTCCCATGCGGCCGGGTTGTCCGGGTTCATGCACGAATGCAGGAGCTTTACGCCTTCCTGCGTCGGCCTCCTCCACACCGATACGATCTCCGGATATTCCGACTCGAAGACGTGCGGCAGCGCGATCTCGTAGAAATGGAAGGCCACCTTGAGCCCCAGGTTCTTCGCCCGGTCGCACAGCGCGGACACCTCGCGCCTTAGCGGTTCTATCCAGACCGCGTCCTGGTTCCGGCGAATCCCGGCCACTTTCGGATAGTCCTCGAAGTAGATCGGGAAGGGATCCGCCTTCCTTCCGGACGCCGGGTCGCGCCTCTCCATGTCTCCCCTGGTGCCCATCGAGTGCACGATGACCCAGTTCAATCCCAGCGAGGCCGCCCTTTCGATCGTCCAGGGCGACGGGGCGTTGAACATTCGGTATTTGAAAGCCATCTGTCGTCCCCTCCTCCAAATTGATGCCATGCCGCTGCTCTATCGTATGAAGGCCGCAGCATGCGGCGGCGCAAAAGCCCGCCTCTCAGGGCTCCGCCTCGCAACGTCTCCAGCCTTCGATTACTTCCTTTGCGGCGGCGGCTTGCGCGGCCCGGTCGCGTAACGAAGCCGCCATGCTGCGAAGCGCGGCTTCCCGGGCTCCTTCCCCTCCCCTCCCTTCCTCCCAAGGGCCGACCGCCCGCGATCCTCGAGCGAGGCGTCCGCCGGCCGGCAGCGGCGGCGATGTCAGATCGCTGCCGGTTGAGGATCCTTTCGATCGGCGAATGTTCGCATCCAGAGCTCGATGGTCAGAAGCTGCCAGACTTGCAGATGAAGGTCTTCCCTCCCGGACCGGTGCGTTTCCACGATGGCGCGAACAGCTTCCGGATCGAAAAAGCCCCGGCGCCTGACGACATCCGCGGAAAGGACATCGTCCACCAATTCTCTGAGTTCGTTCGCCAGCCATGCCCTGGCCGGTGCGCCGAAGCCGGCCTTCCTGCGCCAGATTATCTCTTCCGGCAGATGTCCCTCGGCGGCCCGCTTGAGGATATACTTCCGCGTCCATCCCTTCAACTTCAGCTCCGGAGGCAGTCCGGCCGCATAGCCGGCGATATCGCGGTTGAGGAACGGCACTCGGACCTCCACCGAGTTTGCCATGCTCATCTTGTCCATGTATGTCAGGTTCAGACACGGCAGGAAGGTCTTGCAATCGAGGTGGATCATGCGGTTTATCCTGTCCAGACCAGCGGACTGCGCCAGGAACGCGCGGTGCTGTTCGAAGGCATCGAAATCGCCGATCGCATCCCTCAGGTCCGGCGCGTAAAGGCGCGACTTGCTTGCGCCGTCGTGGTACGACAGGTAGGCCAGATAGCGTTCCTCGAACGGCAGATGCGCGGCCTTCTCCAGCTTTTTGGCGTTTCTGGTCGTCCCGACCCAGAATCCGCGCCCGGCTCCGGGCAGGCGGCGCAGGATGGGTCTGATGATGCTTGCCCGCACGAAAGCCGGGATCAGGTTGTAAACGTCTGCCAGTTTGACCGCCAAGTGGCGCGGATATCCTGCGAATATCTCGTCTCCTCCCATGCCGCTCAACAGCACCTTCAATTCGGCGCGCGCCTCGCGGCATATCAGGTACGCCGATATCGCCGCCGGGTCGGCCACGGGATCGTCCATGTGGTATATGACCTTCGGAAGCGTTTCGGTCACCTTCGGCTCCAGAAGGATCTCGTTATAGGCGATGGGGAACCTTTTCGCCGCCAGGCGGGCGTACCGGACGTCGTCCGGGACTATGTCGTAAGACAGATCCTTCGCCGAAAAGCCCACGGTATAGGTCGTCGGTTTCGCGCCGGATGCCGCCATTGCGGCCACGATGGCCGTGGAATCTATACCGCCGCTGAGGAAGGCGCCCAGCGGCGCATCGCTCACCATCTCGCGCCTGACGGAGGATTCCAGCGCCCTCCACGTGCCCTCCGCGTACTCGTTCTCGGACGGCCTCCTCTCCGCGCGTCCCTCCCCGGGCGGCTCCTCGAGCCTCAGGTCGCAGTACTCCCGAAGCGATACGCTCCCGCCGCGCCCGACGGTCATGACGTGGCCCGGCGGTAGGCGGCGTACGGACTTGAACATCGTGCGCGGGTCCGGCGACCAGAGAAACGTCATGTATTGGTCCAGCGCCCGGAGATCCAGATCCCTCGGCAGGTCCGGAATCGCCAGCAGCGCCTTGAACTCGGACGCGAACGCGAAGAACCGGGGCGTGTTCGCGTAGTAGAGCGGTTTTACGCCGAACATGTCCCGGGCAAGAAGCAGCTTGCGTCCGGGCGCGTCGTAGAACGCGAACGCGAATATCCCATTCAGCATCGGGACGGCGTCGGCGCCGTAGCGGGCGAGCAGGCGGGCGAGGACCTCGGTGTCCCCGCTGCCGGCGAAACGCCCGCCCTCGGCCTCGAGGCGCGCGCGGAGTTCGCGGAAGTTGTATATCTCGCCGTTGAACACAAGCCAGGACCTGCCGTCATGGGCCGGCATGGGTTGGCGGGCGGCGTCCGACAGATCTATTATCGCGAGGCGGCGGTGGCCAAGCCCAAGGTCTCGGCCCCTTCCGGCCTCCGGCGGGAACGGGATCCCCTTCCGACTTTCGACGGAAGGCCTGGATCCGGACGTATCGAGCAGCACGGCGCCCTCATCGTCCGGACCGCGGTGGGCGAGCATGGCCGTCATGCGGGCCAGCAAATCGGGATCAGCCGATGTCCCGTCCTTGCGCCAGATCCCGACTATTCCGCACATGCTTCTTCCGCCCGCCACGCCCTATTCGGAGGGGCCGCGATCCCGGCCTGGGCGCATCCGCCCGACCCCCGGCCTGACTTCCCGGACGTGAAAACGTCTACACCGAAACGCCGCGCTTGTCGAATCGAACGCGCAGATTGCGCCCGGAACGGCTCCAGGGCGGCGCGGCCGGATTGATGCCCGAAATGTCCGAACGCTCGAGTCTATGCGTCCTCCGCGCGGATCGGGCGCGGATCCTTCCCGCGCGGATGGCATGGGATGGAACTTTCGAATCGTCCCTCTCCGCCCCCTTTGACTTTGGCGCCGGCGGGCCCTTTTGGTAGAATGCGTGCCGCACTTGCGATTCGGAGAGGCTTTTGGGATGGACCGCTCCGGGGGGGAGCGAAGGAAACGTTGCGGGGAGGGTGCGCCGTATGCCGCGCATGATCGTTGACCTGAAGAATTGTCCGGAAGAACTGCGGGGAGGGCTGGAGGCCGTAATGGCCGATTTCCCCGACCGCTTCGGCGGAAGGGGGGCTGCGGCGATTTCGTTCCTGCGCGACGATTCCATGGCCGCAGGCGGGTTCAAGGCCGAGGTCTCGAAAGGGGCCGTAACCGTCCGCTACGGCAGAAAGACGGATGCCTTCCGCGCGCTTGGGCGCATCATGGGCGGACGTTGCGAGGGCGGCGCCTTTTCGGAGACCTCGCGATTCAAGACGCTCGGCGTGATGGTGGACGTGTCGCGCAACGGAGTCGTGCGGCCGGACGTTGCCAAGGCCCTGATGCGACGCATCGCGCTTATGGGCCTGAATATGATGATCCTGTACGCCGAGGACACCTACGAAGTGCCCGGCGAACCGTTCTTCGGCTACCTTCGAGGGCGATTGACGGCGGACGAAATGCGGGACCTGGACCGCTACGCCGATATGTTCGGCATCGAGATGTTCCCGTGCATCCAGGCGCTCGCACACCTGGAGCAGATACTCCAGTGGCCCGCCTATCAGCGGTACCGCGACACTGACCATGTGATGCTCGCCGGCTGGGATCAGACCTACGCGCTCCTGGAGAAGATGATTGAGGCCGCCTGCGCGCCGTTCGGGTCGAAGCGCATCCACGTCGGAATGGACGAGGCTCACGGTATAGGATCCGGCAGGTATCGCCAGATGTTCGGCGAAAGGCGCCCCTTCGACATACTGAACGATCACCTGGCC
>CALKMO010000348.1 GCA_937991785.1 uncultured bacterium
TCATCCCCGGTTTTCTTCCATGTCCTGCCGCAGGATGCCTTTCAGGAGACGGAATAGATGGCGGATGGGACAGAATAAGCGCTCAAGCATTATGCGGCCGACGTAAAAGGCCGATACCTCCGTCCTCCCGGCGCGGCGCGAAGATGCCCAATGCGAGGAATCAAACTTATCATGACAGAAAAATCCAGACAGGATCAACAGAAAGTAGGCGATCGCCAAAACCAGGATCAAACATTCCATCCTCTCGGGAGTAGAGAGCGAAACGAATCTTAAACCCCAACCGTACCTGATGTTCTTCTCGTCTCGAAACATCTCCTCTATCGCCATGCGCCGCCTATATGCCTTCACCAGCGTGTTTGCCGGATAATCTTCGTTCGTACCAAGTATCAACATGTCGGCATGTCCCTTTTCCCATCTGGCCGCCACACGCCTCCTTACGGGATTCCCGTCGCAATGCCGCCGCGCCCCATATCCAGCCCCTCGCCAGAAGCTATATCCAGATCCCCAAGCAACCCGCAATACCTGGCCGATCGGAACATCACATCCCTGGGAAGTCGAATTATGTAGCTCAACCCCAGACGATCCAGGTGCGCGGCCAGACTCGCTCGCGCGAATCCACGGTCGGCAAGTATTATCGCCTTTATACCGCTCGGCAGGATATCCTTGAGCTCGACCAGAAAGCCTTCCTCAAGGGCATTTTGGCTCTTCAGCAGCTGCCGGGGCCGGTAGCTCGCGAACAATATAGGAATGCTCCTGCCACGGAAAGGAACTGCGGCGCGAAGCACCTTGCAGCCTTTAACGTCCACCCAGTCTAAAGCTATCGGCAGCATCTTGCATGGAGATGCGCGGACTATGGCCGATAACAAGGCTCGCGCGCCTTCCGCCACATCCACGCGCGGATTTGTCAGAAACCTCCATACCCGCTTGATGTTATGTTTCGCTACCGTGGCCGATACCAAGGCCCTGCCGAGGTCTGCGATGGAGACCCTGCGGCATTTCATGGCAGCAAATACTATTTCTCCTAAAGTCTTGCGTCTGGACAGCTGAAATACTACAAAGAGATTGGAGGCGAAGGCCAAGACATGAACATGCCAGCGATCCAGCTTCTTCATCCGTAATCCTCCTTGTTTTGTTTTCCCAAAAGAATTCTTCGGACGAAGAAGCCTTTGCCTTTAGTCGAAACTGGGGATGATTCATGCCGACCCGGGTCTTGACCTGCGTGCCCTGACGCGCTTCGAGGAGAAGGTGCTTTAGTGCCGCGACGGACGGTGCGTCGTCCGGGACTGGAACGGCAACGTTGCCGAGATATCCGGCAAGTTCGATCCGAACCGCTTCGATCCGCGCGGGACTTTGTCCAAACGCGACCTGGACGGGAATCGAAAGGAACGTCAGGATAGGAAAGTCGTGCGGATCGGGACTCCCCGCGGGAGCGACCGGCCATTAAAAAACGCCGCCGGTCCGCGTCTATGATCGTTTAAGAGACGGGGACGGTATGGGGCGACCGTTTCAGGAGGAGGCGGCCGATGACCGGAAACGACAAGGCGAAGCTGGTTCTCCCGGGCTGCGTGCCGGAACCCGACGCGGCAAGCGCCGACCGCCTGATCGGCGCGCACTACTTCCCGGGCTGGAAACCGGGGACCCATCGCGGTTGGGGCGTGCTCAGGGACTTCCCCGAGCGCCGGCCGCTGCTCGGATACTACGACGAATCGAACCCGGAGGTTGCCGACTGGGAGATAAAGTGGGCGCTGGAGCACGGCATCGGCTTCTTCCTGTATTGCTGGTACAGGTGCAGGGAGAACGTGGGCCGGCCCGTGACCGTATCGGACATACGTCTGGGGTATGCTATCCACGAAGGCCTGTTCCGCTGCCGCTACCGCGACCGCTTCCGGTTCGCGATCATGTGGGAGAACGAAAACGCCGGCAACATCGCGTCGCTGGACGATCTGAAAGACAACCTGCTGCCGTTCTGGATCGGAGAGTATTTCTCTAAGCCCAACTACCTGAGATGGCGGGGGAAGCCGATGCTGTTCGTCTATCATTTCGACTCCCTGGTCCGGTCCTGCGGGAACTTAGACGCGACGCGCCGCGCTCTGGATATCGTCCGGGAAGGCGTAAGCCGCGCCGGCCTTGGCGAGTTAGCGATCCTGTGCGAGCAGCGATATCCCGGGCCCGAGAGGCTCAAGAAGATGCGCGAGGCGGGCTTCGATGCGGTCTTCGCGTACTGCTGGCATGCGCCGGGGCGTTTTCCGACGGTCGAGGAGGCGTTCGACCGGCAGCTGGCCGGCATGGTCGCGTGGAAGGATGCCGGCGTCCTGCCGTTCGTTCCGACCGCGACAGTCGGCTGGGACCCGATGCCATGGGCGCGGCCGGACGGCCCGCAGGAATGGTTGCACCCGGACAAGATGACCCGATGGTACTCGACCCCGGCGCAGTACCGGAGGCTCCTTGAGCGGGTGAAGACCTTCGCGGACTCGTTTCCCGAAGGAAGCCTGACGCGCGAGATTCTGCTGCTGGATAACTGGAACGAGTGGAGCGAAGGGCATTTCATCAGCCCGTCGGCAGGCGGCGGCTTCGGCTACCTGCAGGCGGTGCGCGAGGTGTTTACCGACAGGCGGAACATGCCGGATTACCGGACGCCGGAGCTGATCGGCCGGGGGCCGTACGGGCAGCCGGAGGCATCCGGGGACGCCGTCTGACGCTCCGGCGCGCATATTCGCCGCCCCGTTCGCCGGCGGCAAGCCCGGCAACCGGAACGTCCGGACGGGTTCGGCCGACGGGAGGGTACCATGATACCGCGCAACGACCTTCGGGCCCCCGATGCCCCGGCGGGCGTGGAAGTCTTCCAGTTGACCTGCGGAGAGCTGCCCGCCGCCCACGTTTACATGGAGGCCCAGATATTCCATCCCGATTCCCGCCGTTTCGTCCTGCACGAATCGGCCACGGCCCATGGCGGCGACCGGAAGGATTCCCGCCACCGCTACCTGCTCTGCGACCTGGACGCCGGCGGCGCGCTGCTCCCGCTTACCGGCGAGATGGGAGCCACCGCCCCCTCGGTCTCGCCCGACGGCCGCTACCTCTACTACCTGGTGGACAGGATGGATCTCTCCGGCGGCAGCCTAGCCCTCAAGCGCGTAGATTTGGACGGCTCGAATCGCGAAACCCTTCTCGCGATAGACTCCTTCCTGCCGGGCACGCGGCGGAGACCGAGCCGCATCTACCCGCTTTCCACCATCCGCTCCGACGGCAGGCGGCTGGCCGTCTCCTGCTTCCTCGGCGACGGCGGGCGGACGGAGCCGCCTTGGGGTCTGATGGTCTTCGACATCGAAAAGGCCGCGGTCGAGCCGGTCCTGGAAGGACCGACCTGGTGCAACATGCATCCACAGTACTGCCGGAGTTCGGATCCCGAGCGGATGCACGATATACTCGTCCAGGAGAACCACGGCTGCGTCTGCAGCCCGGCCGGGGATATCCTTCGCCTGGTCGGCGGGGCCGGCGCCGATATCCACGTGATCCGGGACGACGGCTCGGATCTCCGGAACATGCCCTGGGGACGGGATGGGAACGAGTCATGCATGGGGCACCAGTGCTGGCGGGGAACGGGCGACTGGGCAATCGCCAGCGTCATCGTCCGGAAACCCGAGGCGTGCCGGTTGATCGAGAGCCGTGCCGTCAAGGCATCCGGCCATGCCGGGTCGGCCTCGCCAGGAGGGGTCCGCAACGATCTGAGCCGCGGGCATCCGCGGCCGCGTTTCAATCACTTCGGGACCGACCGCGACGGCCGACGCCTCGTGACCGACGCATGGCTCGGCGACCGGCAGGATCCGGTGCTGCTGGCGACGCTCGGCAAACCGGGAGAGGAAGCGGCCAGGGGTTTAACCTGCCTTGCCCACCCGCGCTCGTCGTCGAGGAAGGAATGCCACGTCCATCCTTTCCTTTCGCCGGACGGCGCGTGGGCCTTCTTCAACTCCGACGAGTCGGGAATCCTGCAAGCCTACGCGATCCGGGGGCTGCCGGCGCCGTGAACGCCTCTGCGTCCGGTCGCCGGAGAGATCCGGCCGGCTCGGCGCATGCGGCTCACGGATGGGAGGGAAGATGGATGACCATTAACGCAGGCTGATGGGGAGGAGGAAGGAAGGCGGTGAGGATGGAGGATAAGATACCTCCGTACCCCCAGCCCGATGGCGTTTTCACCAGCGAAGAGGAGGAAAAACCGGATGGCCGGAGTGGCAAGGCGCGAGTGGCGCGGCATATTTCCGCCGATGGTGACCCCGCTAAAGGGGCGGGATGAACTGGACGTGTCCGGCCTGGAGCGTCTCACTGAGCATCTGATCGTGGGCGGGGTCCACGGGATATTTGTCCTGGGTTCGACAGGCGAGGCACCCAGCCTCAGCCACCGCCTCCGGCGCGAGCTTGTCGGACGGGTTTGCCGCGCGGTGGGCGGACGGGTCCCGGTGCTGGTCGGCATAACCGATACCTCCTTCGTCGAGTCGGTCGAGATGGCGCGCTTCGCCGCGGAGGCCGGGGCGGAGGCTGTCGTCCTTGCGCCGCCGTATTATTTCCCGGCCGGTCAGCCGGAGCTGCTGGAATACCTCCAGCACCTGGCGCCGGAGATGCCCCTGCCGGTTTTCCTGTACAACATGCCGGCCTACACCAAACTGTTCTTCGAGCCGGACACCGTGCTGCGCGCCGCCGACCTCCCCAACGTGGCAGGCATCAAGGACAGTTCGGGCAACATGACCTACTTCCATCGGTTGCTCGGCTTGTTCCAGGACCTGCCGCGGTTCTCGTTGCTGATAGGGCCGGAGGAGCTGCTGGTCGAATCCGCGTTGCTCGGCGGCAGCGGCGGGGTATGCGGCGGCGCGAACCTGTGCCCGCGGCTGTACGTCGAGGCGTTCGAGGCTGCCGCATCGGGCGACCTTCCACGGGCCCGCACGTTGCACGAAAGGATAATGGTCATAAGCCACGCGATCTACGGGGTAGGGAAATACTCGTCAAGCTATCTTAAGGGCCTGAAGTGCGCGCTCTCCGTCCTCGGCATATGCGACGATTTTCTCGCCGAACCGTTCCACCGCTTCCGGGAACCGGAGCGCGCGAAAGTGCGCCGGGCGCTCGAAGAACTGGGAATCATGCGAAAATAGTGTATAAAAGAGCGGCATCGGCCGCTATGGCCGCCACGCGACGAGCGGGACCGGTCGGCAGCGGCGCGGCGGAAGAGCCTGGAGAGTCGGTAAATGAAGCGCGAATGGGTATGGCTGTTGGCCGGGATGGGCACCGCCCTGACGATCGGTCTGATCATGATCGCCCTGAAGCCGAAGATCGCGCCAAGCCCTAAACAAAAGGAGCTTGCCCGCCTGATGGCCGGCCTGAAGGATCCGGATCCGCGCAAGAGGAAGGATGCCGCGCGCGCCCTGGGCAGGATGGGACCGGAGGCCGAGAAGGCCATACCCGACCTTCGCAGGGCGCTGAACGACGAGCCGGTCGTGGCTATATGGGCGCATTACGCCCTGGCCGAGATAACAGAGACGGACGAACCGTCCGCATCGGCGATAATCGCAAGGCTCAAGGATGAGGACGACAATGTCCGCGGCCAGGCGGCCACCGCCCTTGGGGAAATGGGGCCCAAGGCGGAAAAAGCCCTTCCGGAACTGATGAGGGTCATTGCGGAGGACAAGAATCCGGGAGTGAAATTCAACGCCGGGCTGGCCGTGCCTAAGATGAAGGGCAAGGCGGTTCCGATACTGATCGAGGCGCTTCGCGACAAGCGCGAAGTCGTCCGCAGGTACGCTGCCCAGACGCTGGGGAACATCGGACCTGAGGCATCGGCGGCGATCCCGGCACTTAAAGACATCGAGG
>CALKMO010000349.1 GCA_937991785.1 uncultured bacterium
TGCCGCGAACGATCAGGCCGGTCTTCCGCGCTCCTTCCCGTAACAGAGGGAAGGGTGCCTGCGCTTCAGGCCCTTATTATAGGCCATTATACCGATCTTCCCTGTAATATATGGAAGGGCCTCCCTTAAGGCGGACGGCGCAGCTGCAAGCAGAGGCGTAACCTTGCGGAAAATCGCCGCATACTCAGGACGCCCCGCCACCATCTGAATATGAAGCCTCCGATGCTGCCCGCCGCTTTGGATCTCTTCGTCCCGTCGCGGCCGCTGTAGCTTCGTCCCGGCGGCACGCAGACCCTCGAACTGCGCTAATAGGTCTGGGCCCGCAGGTTACGGCCGCCAGTGCAGCTCCCCGCGGCAGACCACCGTCACCGGACCCTCGAGCTTTACGCCGGAAACCATCCCGCCGTCCAATTGGAAGTGAACGGTTAGGGCATCGCCGCCGGAAGTTTTCACGCGGACGGGCGGCCTGCAGGCCTTGAACGCGGCCGCCGCCAGCGCGGCCGCCGTCGAGCCGGTGCCGCAGGCCAGCGTCTCGTCCTCCACCCCCCGCTCGTACGTGCGCACGGATATCTCGCTCCGTCC
Organism: uncultured bacterium; assembly: GCA_937991785.1. Classification (GTDB taxonomy): domain Bacteria; phylum Planctomycetota; class SZUA-567; order H5-PLA8; family CALKMO01; genus CALKMO01. The sequence continues at coordinate 583 of CALKMO010000349.1, forward strand.
CCGAACCTCCACGAAATTGGCGTTTGTTCCCTTCGGGCCGAACAGGGGATGGCGCCTGATCTCGCGCCCCCAGTTGACCGCGTCGCAATCCTTGACGGCATCCACGAAAACGACCGCGTGAGGGACGCCGGTGTTCAAAAAATAGATGTCGAACTTCCGCCCCGATATCTCCACGCTTTTGAACTCGCGTATGTCGAGCCGCACCGGCCCGGCCGCATCGGCCGCCCGCGCGCGGGCTTTCCTATCGCCCTTCTCCCTCTTCGCCGCCGATGCCCAGCATGCCCCTGCGCCGCCTCCGGCATCCCCGGACGGAACGCATCCGGGAAGGGGCATATCCACGACGGCGCCTTCCCCTGTGACCTCGGCCCGTATGATTCCGGCGAGCGTCTCGAAGGTCTGCCTCTTGCCGGCCGCGCCGAGGTCCCTGGCGAAACGCGCCATGCAGCGCGCCCCGTTGCCGCACATCTCGGCTTCCGAGCCGTCAGAATTGAACAGCCTCATCTTGTATTGTGCGACACGGCTTTTCTCGAGCAGTTCGACGCCGTCGGCGCCGACAGATACGCGCCTCGCGCAGACCCGCCTGGCGAATTCCGCCAGCTCCTTCTCCTTAAGGATTCCCCTGCGGTTGTCTATCATTATGAAGTCGTTGCCCGTGCCCTGCATCTTGACGAACGGTATCCATCCGGCCATCGCTTCGCCTACCTCCTCCCGATTGCCGCCTCCGCGCCTGTCTCATCGCACCAACGGATCGCAGCGCCGCCGCCTTCCCGCCTCCTTATCTTCCGACGACCCCGAAGGCCCACATCGCCAGGATGATCGCGCCCAGCCCGATCCTGTACCATCCGAAGGCCGCAAGGGTCCTGCTCCTCAGGAAGCGCATGAACCCGGCGACGACGATGTAGGCCGTCGCGAACGACAGGACCGAACCGACCGCGAGCGGCATGGCGCCGGCGCTCCACGCCACTTCCCCGGCCCGGACGGCCTTGAAAAGCTTGTAGCCGCACGCCGCGAACATCGTCGGCATGGCTAGGAAGAAAGAATACTCAGCGGCGGCCCCGCGGCTGAGGCCGACGATCCTGGCCCCGATTATGGTCGCGGCCGAGCGCGATACTCCGGGAACCAGCGCCAGACACTGGAACAGGCCTATGGACAAGGCCTTTGGCGGCGGAGTTCGTTCGGCGGGCTCCGGCCCGCCGGCAGGACCCCACCGCTCGAAGGCTATTATCGCCGCTCCACCGGCAAGCAGTGCCGCGGCTATGATCTCCGGCCGGAAAAGATTGGCCTCGATCCACTTGTGCGCCAGCAGCCCGGCCGCAGCCGCCGGCAGAAAGGCAACGATAAGCCCGGCCCAAAATCTCGTCGCCAAGGTTTCGCGCCCGATTCTCTCGGCCGATTCCCACAATCTTCGGCGATACAGCACGACCACAGCCAGAATCGCCGGCAACTGCACGACTATGTCGAAGGCGTCCTCCAACCCCTTCCTGCGCGGGTCGGCGGGATCGCCGAGAGGAAAAAGATCCCTGACCAGGATCAAGTGCCCGGTCGAAGATATCGGCAGGAACTCAGTGATCCCCTCCAGGATCCCCTTCGCCGCAGCATTTATGCAAACCATGGCGTCGTTCATGCCGAAATTTTACTCTCCGAGCCCGCGCCAGTGAAATGCACTTTGCCGGGCGCATCGCCGCATTGCCTCGGCGCGTTTGCCGAGAGGCGCAGCGGCGGCAGGCTCGCGCTCTCGACGGGCGCGCGGCCGACGATAGAAGGTACCGGATACATCCGGCGGGTTGTGCTTGCAGGAGTCTTCGAACGACAAGCCGCGATTTCGATGATGCAATTTACTTCAAAACAAAGTGTTATGCTCGGATACGGCAGGGCGATCGAGACCGCCATGCCGGTTTCCGAAACATGGGCGCAGCGCGCGGGAGCGGCGGCTGCGAGGCGGCCGGGACCGCCTACGCCAGTTTCCAGAATTTATCTATCGGCTTCTGGTAATCGCGCACCTTTCCGCTCAGCACGTCCTCATACTTCACGGGCGCGCCGCCGCGGTGGGCGGATTCGTAGCAGGTCTCGCAAAGCGCCTTGGCGCGGAGGCCGTCCGTTCCGTCCATCTCGGGCTTCCGCCCCTTGAGTATCGCGTCGCAGAAATCCCATATCTCTATGCCGAAGCCGTTGGTGCAGCCGTACGGGAACAATTGTTCCCTCTCGGCCTGCGGGAGCTGCAGCAGATAGTCCTGGTATATCTGTTCGCGGGTTATCGTTTTGCCGTCGGCCATCGTTGCGTTCCCGCCTTCCTGGAAACAATGGAACGGGAAGCCGGCGTCTTTCATCATGCCCTTGCTGCCGTAGTAGCAGGCCGACGAGACCTCGGCGCCGGGGAAACCCCGAGCATAGGTCCACGATGCGTACAGGCCGCTCTTGAACCGTATGACTGCATGCCAGGCGTCCTCGACGTCCGCCTTCGCCTTGCCTATGATCGGGAGCCCATCCACCTCACGGTCGTCATGCGTACGCATCACGCACGTGACGTCCTCCACGTCGCCGAACATGTGCAGCATCATGTCGGTGAAGTGCGCCCCGCTGTCCATTATCATCCCGCCGCCGACCAGGTTCTTCACGACGCGCCATTTCATAGCCGGCTTGGTAAGGTCGAACGGCTGGCTGGTGATGTAGGTCACGTGCACGGCGCGGATATCGCCTATTACCTTCTTTTCGAGCAGCGCCCAGCGGCACGCACGCGCGCCGAGGTATCGCCGGACGTTCTCGGCGGTCGCCACCGTCCGTTTTGCCTTCTTCCCAGCCTCGATTATTTTCTTCGTGGCGGCCACCGATATGCCGATGGGCTTTTCGCACAATACGTGCAGCCCTCCCTCAAGAAGTTCGATGCTCGCCGTATGATGGAAGCAGTGCGGAAGACACACGTCTGCCGCGTCTGCGGCCCTGGCCTTGATGAGCGCCTCGACCGATCCGAAGACCGCCGGCTCGGTCCCCTGTATCTCCTTGATCTCCGCCGCCCTTTTCTTCGCGTTCTCCTCGCTCACGTCCACGCACGCCGTGAACCTGAACGTATCGCACCCGCGGGCCACGAGATCCTTGTATCCCTTAACGTGGGCCCCTGATATTCCGCCGCATCCCACCAACGCCAATCTCAAAGGCGACTTTGCCATTGCCAGATTTCCTCCTTTTTCTTCCGTCTCCGTGCGGGGCTTCCGGCTGGTGCGCCGCGCGAACCGGACGGCGCAGGATCCCGCCGTAACGCGCCGCTATCCCGGGCGGACCGCGATCGCCCGCCACCCGGCGCAACGCGGCCTAAAAGCCATGCGGCGGGCGCCTTCCCGTCCGATCCCGGCGCGCCCGAACGCCGCGCCGCCCCATCCCGCAAAACCGGGATGTTTTCCCCCAGAGCTTTCTCTCTTCCGACTTCTCTTGCCGACCGACTTTCTTTGCGCAGTCTTTCCCTGCTTCTACCCCCTGAGCGCCTTGACGCACTTCTTAACGGCCGGGACCGGGTTCTCGACGTCGCCCTCGTACTCCAAGACCGCGTAGCCGTCGAACCCCACCTCTTTGAGCTTTCCGATCAGTTCGCCCAGCTTAAGATTACCTTCGCCTATCACCACGTCCTTAGGCTTGCGCGCCTTGTCGAAAGTGAAATCCTTCAGGTGCAGGCCGTAGAGCCTGTCGCGGAACCTGTCGGCCATCTTCAAGGGATCCTCGCCCGCATCGAGCGCCCATGCGGTATCCAGGCACAGGCCGATGCGCGGGCCGGTTTTGGAGAAGACGTTCCTGAGCGTTTCGGAGTTGCCCAGCCAGTGCCGTCCGCCGTGGTTGTGTATGGCGAGGCGGACGTCGTACTTGTCGGCCAGCTTTTCGGCCGTGCGGAAGCACTCGGGGGCCGTGTTTATATCGAAAGACACCGACATGAACTTGGCGCCTGCCATCTTTACGAACTCGAAGAACTTCGCCTCCTCCGCCTCCTTGTTCGCCATCCCCTGCACGCCGATGCTCACGATCTCGACGCCACCCTTCCGGTACTGCTCGATCACCGATGCGAACTTGCTCTCGTCCTTGAAATCGGCGTGCACTCCGGCAAGTTCCACCTTCGAAAGTCCGCATTCCTTTACCTTGGCGATCACCTCGGCATTATCCTTGAAATGCCTGAAGCACCAGCTTTGAACGCCCACATCTTTGACCACATCGGTCATCGCAAAACCTCCCAAAAACCGCGCCTGGACACCGATTCGTTGCCGGGCGGTCTCGCGGATCGCCGCCCGGGCGTCTCCTCTCGTCAGGAATCGCCTTTCCCCCTATCGCCGGCAACCGTTCCCTTTCTCTGCGCCCTGCGCCGGACCGACCGCGATGGACCCGGCGAGCCCGCCTCGCCGCGCCGGATCCGGCGCCGGGCCTGCCCACGCAGCGACATGCGGCGTTCGGTCGCGCGTACAATGTCTGTCGCTGTTCCCGAACACGCATCCCCGCGCGAAACAAACCGCGGGCGATGTATTTTTCTTACCACGAAAAAATCGAGGATAAAGCTTTCCCTGATGTATCCCGCTGCAAAGTTGATGTATTTTTCCGACAAACCGTTCTTGGTGGTGGATGCACCATGCGAATGCGCATGGTGCGCCCGATCAGGGAAAGTCCAATTTTACACTTGGGGGACATTTCGGCATTAGGTTTGTTTCACCAGGTTCAATATTTGCGCCGATATTCCGATGGAGATGCCCCGCAGGCGCGCTTGAACGCTTTGGAGAAATGGTATTGATCCCTGAAGCCGAGGTATGCGCTGATTTCCTTGATGGACATTTCCGTCCTGGCGAGCAGGTCTCGCGCCCGTTCCAGTTTGAATCGGAGGAAGGCGCGGGCCGGGGTGTCGCCTAGTATCCGGCGGCATTTCCTGGCGAGCAGCCGTTCGCTCATGTGAAGCGCCCTGGCCATCGCCGGCACCGACAGGCGCTCGGTCGCATGCGCTTCGAACAGCCTTAGAAAGGCGGTGCGGCCCGCGCGCTCGCGCGACATGTCCAGGAAGGCCTCCGAAACTGCCTCGCGCGGCAGAGCCCTGACCATCAGCCAGAAAAGTTCGAGCAGCAGGGCGTCCTGCACGTGCGAGGATATAGGGTCGCCGACGACGCCCTCGCGCTCGATGCGCTCAAGGATCGGCCAAAGCGCGCTTCGATCGGCGCGAAATAGCTGCTGCTCGGGGCGAACGTATGGCGCGAAAAGGCGCGCCTCAGTCCCGTTGGATCCGTGCCCTCCAAGCAGGAAACCGATGCCGAAATATCTGAGCGGCGGTTCGCATTCGTCGGCATGCCAATCGCCGGGCTTTACTATCAGCACATAGTCCGGCTGCAGCTCCAGGCTCGCTTCGTTCAGGCGGCACCGGTAGACGCCTCGGTCCACGAATATGACCTCGTAGCCCAGATGCTGGTGCGGCTTGTACCGGTAGGGCCGCCTTGTTTCGACGATGCCCAGGCGTCTGAAGACCGGGGCCACCGGCGGCGCGCACTCGTAGCCGCCGCTCCGATGGACATCCCGTACTATGATATCGGATCCGCCGTCGGGCATGGCGTCTCCCTTAACCGCCCCGGAAGGATGCGAACCAGATGACGGCAACGATCGCCAGGGCCATGGCGGCACCTATCAGGATCGGCAGCCAGGTCCGCCGGAACGATCTCCGTCCCCTTAGGCGTCGCTCTCGCCGCCTTTCCGCCGGCTTCGCCGGCGGCTCGGCATCCCCGGATGCGGATTTCCCCGGTGCGAACGTTTCGGGGGCGGGGGCGGCGGAGGAATCGGCCGCTCCGAACGATCCCGCCGCAGCTCCCGCCCGCCTTTCCTTCAATATCTCCCGCCGCGCCATCGCCTGCACGTCGGCTTCCAATTGAGGCGAGGCCGGCGACGCGGGCATCTCCCCCAGAAGCGCCAGGGTGCGTTCCATCGCCTCCATGCGTCCCCTAAGCGCGGCATCCTCGCCCATGCGGCTTCGCAATTCCTTCTCCTCGGATGCCGTGGCCTCGCGGTACAGGCACTTCACCAAGATCGTCTCCGTCCGGCGTTCCTGCGGGGTTTTCGGCGGCGGATAAGACATTGCGGTCTCCCTTCGCGTGGTGCGCGCGCGGAGCGGCCGGGGGCGGGAATCCAGCCCCGGCCGTCTCTTGTCAACGCTCGCGCCTTTCGAACCTGCGCCGCAACTCATGCAGCGCGGTGCTCAACCGCAACCAGACCGTCTCCTCGCCCAGCCCGGCTATCCGGCCCGTCTCGGCGCCGCTAAGCCCGTGAAAATGCTTCAGCACCACGAGCGCCCGCATTTCGAAAGGCAGCGATTCAAAGGCGCGCCTGAGGCGTCCGGCAAGCCCGCCGCCGTCCTCACCCCCCTCGCCTTCGGCTTCGCCGCCGACGCTGATGCTGCCGCCCTTCCGAAGGTATTCGTCCCGCAACACGCCGTAGGCCTTGGAGTACATCCACGTCAGGAACTTTTCTTCTTTCCGGTAGTCGTTACGGTTGCGGATCATCCGCGAGAACGTCTCGCGCGCAAGGGCCTCGGCCCGCTTCTCCCTGTCGGGCCCCCGCAGCACGCGGCGGAAAAATGCGCATACGTCGCCGCACCTTCGCCGCGAAAGCATGTCGAACGATTCGATGTCTCCGCCTCTCGAGAACCGGAGCATCAGTTCCTGGTCGGTCGGTTCTCCCGCCGCTCCGTGCCGATTGCGATCCGACATTCGATATCCCCTCGCCCTGCGCCATTCGATAACGCCCGGCCTATGCCGGAGCTGGCGCTTCAATATCCCGATTTAATATATATACCCCGGATATCTTCACATGTGCAGATGCTTATGTCGGCTCGCGGGAGCGGAGGCGATCCGAACAGGCAGGAACGACCGGTCACATTGACACGGCGGTAAGAAGAAGTCCTGCGCCCAGGCGTTGTTGCGTAATTCGCGCCATAACTCTATTCGAAGCAATGCGTTGAGCAAAAAAGCATTTGCCGCGAGCCCGCGTCATAACTTTTTGTTTAGCAAGGCGTTATGTCTTTTATGCAACAAAGCCCTGCGCCCGCGGTCTGCGTTGAGCGCTTACAGGTTATGATAATCAATGCCTTGCAACGATTCATGCACCCCATCGGACGGCGATATGTTCGGTCGGTCATGACTTGTCCCCCTCCGCCCGTATCTGCCCATACACCTGCTTGAGCAGGTGTTGCTTGATGGCGGTGTGTGTTCGGAATATGGTTTCACGGTTCGTCCATTCCCGTAGGGGCAGACCCCTTGTGCCTGCCCTGAATCACCCCACTGTGGTTGCCCTGTTGGATATTGGCCATTCGGATTTTCGCGATCCATCGCCCATCGCAACGGATTGTTAATGATATATTCCCGGATGCGGTTCAATTCGTCGTCGTTACGGATTATGTGTTCGTAATAATTGCGTTGCCACAATCGCCCGCGAAACGGCGGCCAACCGGATTGTTTGACGCCGCGAATATATCCATTGGTGGTCATCGTTTTGAACCATTGTACGATTTTCGGTAGGGGCGCACCTGTGTGTGCGCCCGTTCGGCCGCCGTGTGCGCCCGTTTCCCCATCGGCCCGTAGGGGCGCACCTGTGTGTGCGCCCGTTCGGCCGCCGTGTGCGCCCGTTTCCCCATCGGCCCGTAGGGGCGCACCTGTGTGTGCGCCCGTTTTTCCCGCGGGGCGGACACGCAGGTCCGCCCCTACGGATCCGATAA
>CALKMO010000350.1 GCA_937991785.1 uncultured bacterium
CCTTAAGGCCGGCTTCCGCCGTCTTTATGGCGGTCATCAGGCCCGCCAGACCTCCGCCCACGATAATTACCGGGTCTTTAACCATCAGTCTTCGCGCCTCGCCTACGGTCGCTTCCTCGTGTCCTGCGGGGTTTCTTTCCGCCTTCCGGTCGCCGATCGCCTTTCCCGCATTGGGACCGGATCCTTTCCGCTGGGGAAATGCGCGCCCAAATCAGTCCGCGCCGAATTCAACCCGAGCGGCGCTCTACGCCGCTAGAACATCCTGCCCGCAGAGCCTGTCTTGACTTCCCGCCGCTCCCGCTCCGGCCGATCGTCTAAGTCCGGTCCTTCAGTCTTCGTCGGACCAAACCGAGCGCTGGCGGCTGAACCGGCATGAAGATCCTGGCGGAAGAATATGGGGGGCTTTTGGCGGCGTTCGGGCAGCTCGTTCCTCAAGTGCCACAGGGTGTGCAGACCCGCTCCGCACATAGCCGCGAATACGATGATGCAGATCGCACCCACGCGATGCTGCCCAGCCTCGCTGCGGGCCAGCCCCCATGTCATGGTGAATGTGTTCAGTCCGTTGGCCAAATGGAACGCCGCTGCTATCACTCCGGCGCAATAGAAGGCGAACGCCACGCCGTCCTGCATGTGGCGGACAAGCTCCCCATAAAATCCGTCCCAGCGTAAGCCCCCGAAGCGATACTCGGCCGTATGCACGGCGATGAAAATCAGGAGGAAAAGTCCGGAAAGCCGCTGAAACACGTAGAGCCAGTTCCTGGCGTAAGGATACCTGTCCACGTTGATGCTACCGGTCCACCACAGATATACGCCAAGGATGCCGTGGAAAGCGATCGGCAGCCAGATCCCCAGCATCTCGACCAGGACCACGTAAGGGATTCTATTGAGCGAATAGACAGCCTCGTTGTAAACGCTTTCGCCGTACATCGCGTGCGCGTTCGTGTAGAAGTGCTCCCCCAGGAATACGCCGATCGGCACGATACCAGTCAGCGAATGCAGGCGCTTGATTGCGAACTCGTATCTGCCGAGCAGCGAACCACCAGTCTTGCTTACACAGTCAGCTCTGTCGCCCATTTCCCGATCCTTGCCCTTATCCTTATCCTTAGCCTTAGCCTTAGGGTGCCGTCCCCTTATTAGAGCGTCGTCCTTGGGATTCGAACCTTGCCTCGCATGGAAGCGCCTATACCCTAAGTTCCGCCCTTCGTAGAAAAAAACGCCCTCGGTCGTGCTCGACATCGCGGGGGCGGGAGGAATTTGGCGTCTTCCGGCACGAAAAGACGCCGCCTCACATTCTCCTAGACGCTAGAAAAACAAGAAACCGTCCCTCGCGGACGGTTTCAAGAGATTTTTCCCCGCCGGAGCGCCAAGCGGCTGAACCGATCAGTCGTCGTTCCTTCGCAGGATGCCGCCGTATCGCATGACGTAGTATAGCAGGATCACGATCGCCTGCATAGCGGCGGCGACGTAAGTCATGGCCGCAGCTCGGAGCACCGCCTTCGCTCCGGAAGCCTCTTCGTCATATATGATGCCTTCGCGCAGCAGGAGCTGCATAGCCCTGCCCGACGCGTTGATCTCGACCGGCAGCGTCACCAGGCTAAATACGGTTATGGCCGCGAACCCGAGCAGTCCTACGAGGATCAGCGCCGGATGCTGAAGGGCTGCGCCCAGTATCACCATCAGGGGCGCGACGTATCCGCCCATCGCGACCGCCGGCACCAGCATCGTCCGCAGGCGCAGAGGTACGTAGCCGAATGCATGCTGGACCGCGTGCCCCGCCTCGTGGGCCGCCACGCCGAGCGCCGCCAGGCTGCGGCCGCTGTACACCTCCGGCGACAGCCTCAATACCCTGGCCGACGGATCGTAATGATCAGAGAGCATGCCGCCGGGCGATATTTCCACCGCCACGTCATATATGCCTTGGCTGTCCAATATCCGCCGAGCCGCGTCCGCCCCGGACATGCCGCGGGCGCTCCGGACGCGCGAGTACTTTGCGAAAGACGCCTTTACCCACAGTTGCGCCAGCATTGCCAGCAGCAGGCACGGAGTTACCATTATTATGTAGATCGGGTCTATCATCATGAAGAACCCGATCGGAGCATCCATCCCTAACATCTATCTGCCTCCTTCTTCCCAGATCGTTATCCGCCCAATTTTGCGATCCGCGAATTGCCGGGATATTCCAGCGGCCTGCGCTTCCCCTTTCCGTCGCCGGCCGCACCACTTATCCCTCTCCTTCCCGCCAAGTTACGACGTTCGAAAGCTTCCGACCTTCAACGCAAGCGACTTTGCGAACGCTATTCAGACATCGCCTTGTGTCGCGATACTCTGCGCTCTTCTCGCTTGGCGCCACGCAAAGTTTTTCATCCTGCGGATGCAAGCAACAAGGCGCAACTAACGTATGATAAAGGTGGGCGGAGCCCGATGCAAGGCCATCTAATGTTAGCCGAGCCGGTTGCGCTGTCTGCGGAAGATAGGGAGATTTCTGCGCGAGCGGGGGCGGCTTTACCTCAACGCTTCATAGAGAGCGCGTCTCGAAACCAGCGTTTCCTTTGGTTTTTACCCCAAAAGTTTTTTATAGAGCGCCAAGCATTAAACGAGGGCTTTTCTGCGTAAAAGGGCTTTGTTGTATAATTTGCGCTATAACTCTATGCCAAAAATGGCTAAGTGAAAACGTGTTTGTCGCGAGATTGCGTTGTAACTTTTTGCTTGGCAATACCTTGCATCTTTATGCAACAAAGCTCTTTGTATACAATAACGCGTCTAGGGACGGGAAATCGTTTTCGCATCGTGCGCCACATTGGGCGCCGTCCAACTGAGTATCGTCACGGTTGTCCATACGAGTAATGCTTGCGTCGCAATAATGAATCCTATTTTTGCTTCGCAGATACTTGGTACATCGGGGGCCGGAGCTTTCGCTTTATCGCCTTGATTCAGCCGAACTCAGGCTTGACATCGCGCGGAACGAGCCGTAGATTAACTTGTTGGGGCGGCGGCAGTTACGGTTGTCTTGGCGACTGGAATCTTGTATTGGCAATGAGCGGAACGGTCAGGCGTCGCGGTTTAGCGTAAAGCACAAGCGGACCTAAGCGGCGCGGTGTCGGATCGCCGGAGGCGTCGAAGATGGCGAAACAGGGGAAATTCATCGGCGAAATCCTGATGGAAATGGGGTGTGTCACGCAGGACGATATAGATAAGGCGCTTGAGCTTCAGATGGCCGGCGAACCCATGAAGATAGGGGAGATATTCGTAAAACAGGGCCTTTGTTCCTCGTCAGACGTTACCGCGGCGCTGGCAGAGCAGTATTGCATGGAGATGGTTGACCTCGACAGCATCGGCGCGATAGACAAGTCTGTCGTAGAGATGGTTCCGGAGGATTTCGCGCGCGAACACCATGTGATGCCGATCAACCTGGTTGACGGCGTGCTGACGGTGGCCATCAGTGATCCGCTCGACCTGTCGGTCCTGGATAACCTCCGCTTCATGATCAATTGCCAAGTCGAGCCAATGCTGGGAAGCCGCGATGCGATAGACCGTACGATAGAGAAGTACTATGGGGAGGCCGAGAGCGAGCTGGACAAGCAGGTCCGCGACTTGACGGAGAGCGCCATAGAGTTCGACGAGAAAAAGGAGGAGACCATAGAGGCCGACGATGCTCCGGTCATCAAGCTGATAAATCTCCTGATCGGTAACGCCGTACTGGCGCGGGCCAGCGACGTGCACGTCGAGCCTATGGCGAACCGCGTCCGCATCCGCTACCGTATAGACGGTGTGTGCTACGAGGTGGACTCGCCGCCCAAGCGCTTGCAGGGATCGGTCATAGCGCGGATCAAGATAATGGCTGCGATGGACATGGCCGAGAAGCGGCGTCCGCAGGACGGCCGCATCAAAATGACCATGCACGGTCAGGACTTGGACCTCCGCGTTTCCACTCTCCCGGCCACTCACGGCGAGTCTGTCGTGATGCGCATACTGAGCAAGCAGTCGGTTAAGTTCGGCTTGGAAGAGTTGGGATTTCACGAAAGCGATATAAGGATATTCAAAGGACTGATCCGCAAACCCAACGGCATCATACTGATCACCGGCCCCACCGGGTCCGGCAAGACGACCACCCTTTACGCTGCGCTGAACGACCTGAACACTCCCGACCGAAAGATCATCACGGCGGAGAACCCCGTCGAGTACTATATGCCGGGGATAAACCAGTGCGACATCAAGCCCCAGCAGGGGATGACGTTCGAGCGAGCCCTGCGCGCCATGCTGCGCCAGGCGCCGAACATCATACTGATAGGAGAGATGCGCGATACGCCTACGGCCGAGATCGGCATACAAGCCGCGCTTACCGGGCACCTTGTCTTTTCCACGCTGCACACCAACGATGCGCCGAGCGCGATCACCAGGTTGATAGACATGGGAATTCAGCCCTTCCTTGTCGCTTCATCGCTCCAGGCGGTCATGGCCCAGAGGCTGATCAGGACCATATGCCCGGAGTGCAAGACGCCGTACGAGGAAGATCCGGCGCGTCTGCGCGCCGTGGGGCTGAGGGACGATCAGTTCGCGGGGCGTACCTTCTACCACGGCGCCGGCTGTCCGGCCTGCCGCCACGTCGGCTTCAAGGGCCGCAAGGGGATATTCGAGATAATGGTTATGAATAACCGACTGCGCGAGATGGCGTTCCGCAAGGCCACGACCGACGACCTGAGGGAGCAAGCCAGGCGCGACGGGATGAAGACGCTGCTGGACGACGGGCTGAGGAAGGTCCTCGACGGTTGGACGACTCTGGATGAGGTGCTTGCGGAGGCCAAGCAGTACTTGTGATGCCGGCGCTCCGGCAAAGGAAGCGGCGGAGCCGGCGCGGGACGCCAAACCTTTTTTCCGGCGCGCTGTTGGCGTGTCGGAAGCGTAGCGGACGGCATGGGTATCGCCGATCTCCTCGCAGAAAGATTGGCGGGCTGATGCGGTGCGAGCGCTTTAGGGCGGGGTTTGCCGCGGACGGGGCGCAGGAGTAAGATCCCGCGGAAGCCCGTGCGCCCAGGCTGCATGGAGGGAGAATTACCTTGGCGGTAGATATCAGCAAATTGCTGGATAAGGTCATCGAATACAATGCCTCCGATTTGCATTTGGCCGTCGGACGGCCGCCGGTCCTGCGCGTCAACGGCATGCTTCGCAATCTTGGCACGGTGCCGCTCACGCCGGACATCACCGTGCAGTATATGAAATCCATAACGAGCGAACGGCACCAACAGCGGTTGGCCGAGCACGGCGGAGCGGATTTCGGCTTCGCGTACGGAGACAAGGCCCGCTTCCGCGTCTCCATATTCCGCCAGAAATCTCACGTAGGGCTCGTCCTGCGCCTCATACCGAACAATCTGCTGACTTTCGAACAGATCGGCCTTCCGCCGGTTGTAAAGGACCTTTGCATGAGACCCAGAGGCATGGTGTTGGTGACCGGTCCCACCGGTTCCGGCAAGACAACGACGCTGGCCACAATGATAGATTTTGCCAACCAGGAGCGGGCCGACCATATAATAACGATAGAAGACCCCATCGAATACTATCATACGCACAAGAAATGCTGCGTCACGCAGCGCGAGGTTGGGACCGATGTGGAAAGTTTCGCCGAGGCGCTCAAACGGGCGCTGCGCATGGATCCTGACATCATACTGGTCGGCGAGATGCGCGACTTGGAAACGATATCAGCAGCCATAACGGCGGCCGAGACCGGGCACTTGGTCTTCGCCACCTTGCACACTACTGGCGCGGCTGAAACCGTGGACCGCATCGTGGACGTGTTCCCCACCAACCAACAGAACCAGATCCGAGCTCAGCTCGCGGCAACCCTGATAGCGGTCATTTCACAGACCCTGCTGCCCTTGAGGGACGGGTCGGGCCGAATAGCAGCCTTCGAGCTCATGTTCACCAACGATGCCATCAGAGCCCTTATAAGGAAGGCGGAGACCTATAAGATAGGTTCGCATATCCAGACCGGCGCCAAGGAAGGCATGATCCTTCTGGACGACTTCCTGTTCAATCTCTGGGTATCGGGGAAAGTATCCTACCAGGAGATCATAAAGAGGAGCCAGATACCCGAGCAGTTGGAGGCCAAGGTCAGGGATTACACGGAAAGTCTGAAGAGGCAGCGCGGCAAGCAGCCGGCCGGTCCGGTCGCGCCAGGAATCGGATAGGTCGGACGATCCGGACAAAACCCGCGCGCCGCGGAGACGGATCGCACGGAGGGCTGAGGATTGGGCCTTACTCCTAAACCGCCTATAGACGAAACGGTAGCGGTCGAACAGGAACGCAGGCCGCTGGGAGAGATATTGGTCGCGATGGGCGCCTGCACTGAGGAGCATGTTGCGCATGCGCTGAAGGTCCAGAAGGAAAAAGGCGGGACTCTGGGACAGATATTGATCGAACTCCAGTTCGTCAGGCCGGAAGACGTCCAGGCGGCGCTCGCGCAACAGTTCAACATGGAGATAGTGGACCTTGCCCGCATGAAGATACCCGAGGAAGTGCTGGCCATGGTCCCCGGCACTATGGCGCAGATGTACCGGATCGTCCCGGTTTCCTTCGACGACGGGATCCTCACCGTAGCCATGCCCGACCCCCAGAACATCCACGTGCTCGACGAACTGAGGTTTTTGCTGAACGTCGAGGTGCGCGGAGCTGTGGCGAGCGATAAGGCCGTCTCCGAGGCCGTCGAGGCTTACTACGGCAGCGAGAAGGAGTCCATAGATTCGCTCGTCAACGAGCTCACCGCCGAAGGTCTCGACGACATGCCGGACGACCCGGATAAGATAGACCCGCGCAACATCGAGAAGATGGTAAACGCGCCTCCCGTCGTCAAGCTCCTCAACCTCGTCCTGATGACCGCCATCAACGACCAGGCCAGCGACATACATTTCGAGCCGTTCGAGAACGAGTTCAAGATACGCTACCGCGTGGACGGGGCGCTGTTGGAGATATCGCCGCCGCCCAAGCAATTGGCCCTGCCGATCATATCGCGCATCAAGGTGCTGGCCAACATGGACATCGCCGAGCACCGAATCCCGCAGGACAACCGCATCGAGCTTACGATCCGCAATAATCCGATAGACCTGCGCGTCTCGACCCTGCCGTGCGTTTTCGGCGAATCGGTCGTCATGCGCGTGCTGGACCGCAGCGTGGTGTCCCTGGACCTCGAACGCCTAGGCATGCGCGACGAGGAGCTGCAGTTCTTCAAGGAAATCGTCCAACGGCCCAATGGCATAGTGCTGGTCACAGGCCCCACCGGCTCGGGCAAGACGACGACCCTTTATTCGGCCCTTAACGAAGCGAACTCGCCGGAGGTCAAGATCATCACGACGGAGGATCCGGTCGAATACGATCTGGACGGGATAGTTCAGGTGCCGATCAACGAGGCGATAGGAGTAACCTATGCAAATTGCCTTCGCAGCATACTCCGCCAAGACCCCGATAAGATACTTGTCGGCGAGATCCGCGACAAGGAGACGGCCGAGATAGCTATCGAGGCCAGCTTGACCGGCCACTTGGTTTTCTCCACCCTCCACACCAACGACGCCCCTTCCACTCTTACGCGAATGTTGGACATGGGCATAGAGCCGTTCCTTATCGCGGCCACTCTAGAGGCGGTAATAGCCCAGCGCCTGGTGCGGGTCATATGCACGAAATGCAAGACGCCGTATACTCCGTCAGAGGAGGCCCTTATGGAACTGCAGCTCAAGCCGGAAGATGTCGAGGGCAAGGTATTTTACTACGGACGCAAGTGCGAGCAATGCAACAAGACCGGGTACAAGGGGCGCAACGCCATATTCGAGATCATGCAGATGAATTCGCGCATGCGCGAGCTTATTCTCGCCCGCAAATCGACTGAGGTTCTCCGGGCCGAGGCAATAGCGTCCGGCATGAGGACGCTGCGCGAATCCGGCATTCTGAAGATATTCGACGGCGTTACGACGATCGAAGAGGTTGTCCGGCAAACGCTGGCGTTCGAATAGGCTGGCGGGCGCCGCCGGGCGGAAGAGCCGCAGCCGTGCATCCGGTCGTGGAAATGGCGAATATGCCCGCTTGCCTTTCGGAACCGGAGCGGGCATAATCGTTCGCGGGGCGGGGCGAGGATCTCGACGTAAAGAGAGCCGCCGATCTCGATCCTTTGCGGCGGCGCGGCCGGACGGCGCATGGATGCCGGTTCCCGGGCGGCCGGAGCGGTTCTTTGGTGAATTTGCGGGGGAGTCCGGACTATGCCGACGTACGTCTTTGACGCTCTCGATGCCCAAGGCAAGGAAATACGAAGCGAGATCGAGGCTAGCAACGAAAGAGAAGCCCAGGAAAAGATCCGCGCGATGAAGTGTTACCCCACGCGGATAGCCGCCAAGGCAGGCGGTTCGCAGGCTCCGGCGGCGCAGAAACAACCGTCTGGCAAACAGGGGCAGGCGCCGGCTAAGGCGGCCGCTGTGGCGCCGATGCCTGCAGGAGCGCCGCTGGCCATCCATCGCAAGAAGTCCTTTTCCCTGTCGTTCCGCGTCAGCCGCAAGCAGCTCACTCAATTCACCCGCCAGTTCTCCACTCTGCAGAACGCCGGCCTGCCGTTGGTCAAGAGCCTCGATGTTCTCCAGAATCAGTTCCGTCCGGGGCTCATGAAGGATACCATCATCGAGGTTCGGGAAGACGTCGAGGGCGGTTCGGCACTCTCCGACGCGCTCGCCAAGCACCCGCGCGTATTCGACAGGCTGTACGTGAGCATGGTCAAGGCGGGTGAGGCCGGCGGCGTCCTCGACACGATCCTTAACCGCTTGGCCGACTATATGGAAAAGGAGCAGCGCCTGAAATCCAAAATCATAGGCGCCATGGTCTACCCGGCCGCCGTCATAACCATCGCCGCCGGCATCCTGGCCCTGATAATGATCTACATAATCCCGAAATTTCAGGACATGTTCAAGGAGATGAACATCCCGGGCGGCCTGCCGGCCCCCACCAAACTGCTGCTCGCCATCGCCACCACCATGAAGGACTTCTGGTACCTGATAATCTTTCTCCCCGTTATTATTTTAGCGCTCATCAAGATAGTAGGCATGAGTCCCAGGGGGCGGTACATCATAGACCTGATCAAACTCAAAGCCCCTGTGTTCGGACTGATCATCAGCAAGTCGTCCATCAGCCGCTTCTGCAGGACCCTGGGCACGCTCCTCCAGTCGGGCGTCCCGATCATAGACGCCCTGGGCATCATAAAGAACACCACCGGCAACGCAGTGGTGACCAAGGCGGTCGAAGGCGTCCACAGCTCGATACGCGAGGGCGATACCATCGCCGACCCGCTGAGACACAGCGGCGTGTTCGACGACCTGGTCGTCAACATGATCCAGGTCGGCGAAGAGACGGGAGAGGTGGACAAGATGCTCATCAAGATCGCCGATACCTATGACAGCGAGGTTGACGCGCTGGTCGGCGGACTGATGAGCTTGCTCGAACCGATCCTGATCGTAGGTCTGGGTGTCACCGTAGGGTTCATCGTCATTTCGCTGTTCCTGCCCCTGATCACAATCATGGAGAAACTTAAATAAGAGGAATGGCTTGGGCGGCTGCGCGGCAAGGATGCCGTATCTCAGGTGCCGGTTTCCCTGCGAGGAGCGAAAGATGCAGGTTACAAAGGCTGTGGACTACGGCATCAGGGCCTTGCTCGTCATGGCCTCTTCCGCAGAGGGGCGCCGATGCTTCCTGAAAGATCTTGCCGAGAGCGCCGGCGTGCCTCGCAACTACCTGGTGAAGATCCTGAAGGCGCTGAGCCGCGCCGGACTGGTTTCTTCTTTCAGGGGCGTCAGGGGCGGCTTCGTCCTCGCCAAGTCCCCTAAGGACATATCCTTGTTGGACGTAGTCGAAGCCGTGGACGGTCCGATATGCGTGGCGCCTTGCCTGGGCGGATCGAACGGCTGCCCGCGCCGACCCGCTTGCGCCGCCCACGAAGCATTCGGAGCTATCCGAGAAAAACTTATCGCCGAAATGGGTTCGCGCAGCCTCGCCGAACTGGTTCGCCGCCAAGCAGACTTCCGCACCGAAGCGATGTCCAAAACAGAGACGAAGTACGGCGCGGCCGGCGCTCAGATGGCTTCCCACGCATCCGTAGGAACATAATAAGGCTCTCCGCTGAAATCGAATCGAAGTGCGGCGGGACGTCCTGGCAGCTCGGATCGCCGGCGGGTGTTGCCTGTTAACCTCCGCCAAGGCAAGCGTTCCTATCGTGAGGAATCGTCGGGCGGGACGGCGAGGTGCGGTCGAGGAGATATAGGATCCTGCGTTTGCGGCGATGAATTCGCTGGAGTCTGAGCGGCTTGCGCCGTGAACCTGCGATTGGAGGAGAAAGGCGCGACGATAAAGCCGCCGAGACCGGCGACCAACGCGAGACCCCCGACCATCCATCCCAGGCCCGGCAGTATGGATGCCGCACACAAAAGTCCGCCGCCTGCGAGCACGTTCCAGGGCGGCATGTCGCTTTTCGGGCTGTTCGCGGCGAAAAGCACCCACTTGCCCAGTGCCATCGAGACAGCTATAAACCCATACCAGAGCGCAAACAGCCAGAAGGCGACCCACGCCGCGTTCAGAATGGGCACGTTTTTTATAGCTGCCAGCACTAAGGCTGCGACGAGAGACGCTGCGACGCCGAGCAGGATGCATCGGATGGGGGCGGTTTCGACTGCCTCTGAGGTCTTCCTGAAACCCAAAGGCCGGAGCGATGAGGCCAAGATCCCGGCCGAGATGGCGGCGGCGAACGCCGCGACGAAACACAGGACGTAAATCAGAATCGTTCCAAGGACGGCGAAGGCCACGATGCACTTCTGATAGGTGCTCGGCCATTCATCGGCTAATGCGGCCGCCGGGATGATCGCCACGACCGCCCCGCCGATGCCGATTATCGAAACCCGATCGCGCACGCGTTTTCCCTCCGCGTCCTATCAGACGGTCCGGCCGGCGCGGGCCGCGCCCGGCCCGGCGAGGGATAGAGCGACGAGGGCGGCCGCAAGGGCTACCAGGGCAGCCGAGTGCGCGGCCAACAGGCCCAGCGAGTCTTCGCGGTACCTGGCTGCGATCGCCGCTGCGTATTCGACGCCTGCCGACACAGCCGCCTTGGCCTCGGAGAAGGTCGCGATCGCCTGTTCCAAGGCGGCCGCGGCCGCCCCTGCGGCCCTCTCTCCCCATGCCGCCTCGAACGGGATCGCGCCGGCCAACAGCGCCGCCGCTGCCGCTGCGACCAGCATCGCCGCCGGCTTCCAGAAGGCAGGCTCCCGCCGCGATTCCGATATCCTCGCCATGACCGACGCGGCGAACGATCCGCCGGGCGATTCCAACCCGCGCGAGCGCTCCGCACTCACTATCGCCGACATCTCCATATCCTCAATCCGGCAAGCTTCGCACGAGGCCAGATGCTGCCTCAACATGGCCGCCTCGGCGGCCGGCGGAATCCGTTCGCCGTCCAGCGCCCCGTCCATCATCTTGCGAACCTCTGCGCAGTCCATACCCCTGCCTCCGGCCGCTCCTTTTCGATTTCCTCCCATACCGGCGTCCCTGTGCCGGCATGTCCGGCTTGCCCGCGCAACTTCCGCGACAGGTCCTTTCAGCCCTGGGCATCCGGTTCCGCCCCCAATTCGCGCCTTAGCCGCCGGCGCGTCCTGAGCAGCGACACCTTGACGTTCGATACGCTCTCACCCAAGGCCCATGCTATCTCCTCGCAGCTCAGCCCCCTGTTGTATCTGAGCGAGAAAATGGCCCGCGCCTTAGCCGACAGGCGGTTCATCGCCGCGTCTATAAGCTCCAGCAACTCTTTCCTGTCGATTCTATATAGCGGCGAACATCCGTCCTGGACGTTCCGCGCCTCGGGATTTTTTCCGCCGACCATTTCCGGGGACATTGCCGCGCCTGCCGTACGGCGTACTCGCATCGCCTCCAAGTGGTTCAGCGCCGCGTTGGTGGCGATGGCCAATAGCCATGCGCGGAACGGCCGGTTGGGATCGTACTGAACCAAGTGCCTGTATGCCTTCAGGAACGTTTCTTGCGACAGCTCCAAGGCATCGTCCCTGTTCCGCACCAACCTCAGTATGTGGGAAAACACCTCCGCCTCGTGGCGGCGCACCAGCGTCTCGAAACCTTCCCGGTCTCCCCGCAGCACCGCTCGCGCGATTTCGGCGTCAGGGACATCAGTTCCCAAAGTCGTATTCTCCTCAATTGCCATCTGCCTCGGGTGTGCGCGCGCCGGAGCCGCGCCGCGCATCAATACCCCGTCAGAAATCGCCTTTCTCCGGCGCTCCGGCCTGTTCCGACCAGAAGTTCAGGCCCCTTTGCCTGCGTTCTTCTCTGGCCATCAGTTCAGCCGCGGCCGCGACGAGCTTATCAGCGGCTATCCCAACCTCGCCGCCGACCATAATGCCGGCATTTTCGAATTTGGCGCCGGCCAGCGCGTCGCCGAACACCTTCTGAAGTTCGGGTTTCTTGAGCAATCCGAGTCTCAACATGGCCGCCCCGCCCTCGGCCATCTCCTTGACGTCCTTGGCTACCGTCTCGTCGCGGCACCGGACCGCCAGCCGCAGCACGATCTTATCCGATATCTCCAGCGCCCCGGCGGCGGATTTCAGCAGCGGCCGGAACGGTTCTTCTATTTCCGACAGGCTGGAGATATCGTCCATCGCGGCGCGCACAGCGGCCCTGGCCGGAAGCTCCCGGATGGCCGAAGCGAGCGCGCAAGCGTTACTCGATATATCGCCGTCCCGAAGCTTCCGGGCCGCCGCGAGCACCGCCTCTCTGTTGCCGAACGCGATCAGGTCGGGCTTCAGAAACGCACCGTAGTTTACTTTGCCGGGCTCCCTTTCGTCTGGAATCGCATACAGCGAAACTCCATCCACCGCGTCCGGCGCGGCCACCATGGCAAGCAACATCTCCCGTATACGAGCTTGGTTGAAGTTCCCTTCCAACAGGAAAAACTCCGAACCTTTTCTGGATGGATTGCAGGCGAAGACCACCACGCGGAGATCCTTCTGCAGGTCGAATTCGAAAGCCTCATGCAGCCTGGATGAAGCCGACTGCACATTGGGCAGCGAGAAAAACCTAGATCTAAGCCCCGCCAACGCCTTGGCGTTCCTGACTGCGCTTAGATCTATCGCCACAGCCAATTTTGAGGAGGAAGGCAAAAGGGAAATTGCCAGATCGAGATGCTTGGGTCTATCATCCGCTATTGCCGTTCCCGTCTCAGCCGAGGTTGGAATCTGGGGAACGCCGCGTCCGATAATTTGCGATTCTTTCTCCGCCTCGGTATCGGCGCCTCTCACAAAATTCCATGCCCACAAAACCGCGATCGTCGCGGACCATATCGCAACACTCACGCTTCGCATCTTTTCCTCCTCCGTTCTTTTTATCTCGTTCCGCTTTCCGGTCTTCGGAGGATGACCCTATCCGCCTTGTACCTTTCCTTCGCTTTTTGACGGCCGATGCTCCGCAACCGATGGGAACCTGCCTCTCCTTGGTCCTTCATAAATGCTTTACAGGATTCCATGAATGCGGGTTACACGGCGAAGACACTTATTTGACAATATAGCTCCAATTTGAGGTCTCATAAGGTTACTCCTGCAAACGTTCCGTTGGTTTTTGTGATATAACTACTTCTTTTAAAAGGCGTTATGCCCTTTGCTCTGGAAAGAGAGCTTCCATTTTGGCGGAAGCAGATTTTTGATCTCGCCTAGCGCCTCGTGCAAGGGAAGGTAAAAAGACGATATCTGAACACGGTTTTCGATAAGACGGGTTTCTATGAGATAATCTTCGTGGAGCCTTTGGCGCTCGTTTTCCCATTTCGGGTTGCAGAAAAAAGTTCGGCAGCCTATAGCGCGATATTTGCGGATGCCGCAGCGGCAACCGTCGAGGAACGGGCATGGTCGGCTGGATAGGGCCGAGATGGGCTGCCCTATGGATGCGGACTCGACGGATCGGCCGGAGAATACCATGGCGGCCGCTTCGATCGCCGTCAGGTACAGCATCGGGCCGTCCGGCTCGAAACGGCAACAATTTCCATCAGCACGGCAGTTTTGGGCGAAAGGCCGGATTTCTTCGTCGAGCCTACAGTAGAGAGCGAGGAGTTCGGCGATCGCAGTCTCCCATCGGATCATGTCAGGAGTATCGCCGGTTGCCATGAGGCTCCTCCTGCTGCCGCGGGATCATCGTTTGCGCCCTCGGTACAACCATACGACGCCGCCGGTGAGCGGCTCGGCGGAGATCTCCTTAAGCCCGGCTCCTTCCATCATGGCCGATATTTCATCCGGACCGTAGAAATTCGCCACCGATCTGGCCAGATATCTGTAGGCGTCGGTTTCAGCCCCGGATATTAGGCGGCCCGCGAATGGGAGAACGGCGCGAAGATAAAAGGAATAAACGGCGCCGAGGAACGAGCCCTTGGGAAGGTAAAACTCCAGAACGACGACTTTGCCGCCTGGGACGACTATGCGCGTCATTTCGCGAAGGCACCTTTCGGCATCCGGCACGTTGCGGAGGCCGAAAGCGACGAATGCCGCGGCGGCCGACCCGTCGGCGAAAGGCAACCGCATGGCGTCGGCGAGAACGAAGCCGACCTTCGCCCTCGCTCCGATGCTTACGGCTCCGGCAGCCTTCCCACCGGCCGTTTCGGCGGCCCTTCTGCATGCCAGGCGGAGCATATCTTGGCAGAAGTCCGCTCCGATCACCATTGGCGGATATTTTGGCTCCAGGCAGCCTCTTCCTGTCGGCCCAACCGCCGTCTCGGCGCTTTCGGAAGCCGCACGGTCATGTGCGTCGGCATCCGACGCCGCGAAACGCGCTATATCGAAGGACAGCGCACCTGTGCCGGCGCAAACGTCAACGATGGCGAGCGGCGGGAGATCCGCGGCTTCCATCGCCGCTCTGCGGCGCCAGCTGGAATCCAACCCGAAGCTCAACAATGCGTTCGCGAGATCGTAGCGACCTGCTATGGCGGCGAACATGCGCCGCACCTCGTCGGCGCTCTTGCCGCCGGCGTTGACCGCGGCGGAGCCAATCATTTCTCCGTCCGCACTCACGCCAGTTGCGACCGCCTCGCCGCCCGCTGCCGCAGCGTTTCCCTCTCCCGCCGGACGGCCGGTTCCGCGGCGCTCGACCGAAGCGCAGTCCGCATTCATCCCGGATGGCGGAGCGGTATTATCGAAGCCTACGCGAACCGGTCCAGCCCCATAGCCTTCAGCTTTTCGGATACCGCCTTCCGCACGTCCTCCGGCATCCGCGTCTCCTCGGGCCATTCCGCCGTATACCCCTCCTCCTTCCACTTGCGCGTGGCGTCGAATCCTATCTTGGCGCCGGCGCACGAGTAACCGCAGGCATGATCAAGCACGTCGCACGGCCCGCGGACTATTTCGATATCCCGCGCAGGATCCACGTTGGCCGCCAAATGGAAGAGAACATCGTCGGTATTATGGACGTTCACATCCCCGTCCACGATCACGATCATCTTGCAAAGGCAGAGCTGCCCCATGCCCCATATGCCGTGCATCGTTTTGCGGGCGTGGTGCGGATACCTCTTGCCGATGGAAACGAAGACGCAATTGTGGAATGTTCCGAACTCGGGGAAACATATGTCCTTTATTTCCGGCAGGACGAGCCTTACCATTGGGAGGAACAGCCGCTCCGTAGCCTTGCCCAGGAACGTATCTTCCATCGGAGGTTTGCCCACCACCATGGCTTGCCATATCGCATCGCGCCTGTGCGTTATCGCCTTGACTCGGAACACGGGGTATTTGCCGGGAGGCGAGTAGAATCCCGTATGGTCGCCGAAGGGGCCTTCGATGCACGTTTCGTTCGGGGCGACGAAACCTTCCAGAACGAATTCGGCGGATGCCGGCACGCGCAGGTCGCTTGTAATGCATCGGACCATCTCGACCGGCTTCTTCCGCAGGAACCCGGCCATGAGCATCTCGTCTATGCCTGGCGGAACCGGCGCCGTAGCAGAATAAAAAACCTCGGGCGCCACGCCTACCGCCGCGGCCGCGGGCATCGGCTTTCCCGCAGCGCGCCACGCTTCGAAGTGTCTGGCGCCATCGTGGTGAACGTGCCAGTGCATGGCGGTCGCGTTTCTTCCGAGGACCTGCATCCGGTAGACGCCGCAGTTTGCTTCGCCGTCGGGCGACCGCGTGAAAACGCACGGGGCGGTTATAAAGCGGCCGGCGTCCTTCGGCCAGCATCGCAATATCGGCAGCACATCCAGATCCACATCGTCCCCTTCGAGGACGACGTCGCGGCAGGGGCCTCCCGACACATCCTTAGGCGGGAATGACGCCGCCTTCGCCATGACGGACATCGCCTTTAATTTATCTAACAGACTCCCGCCAAGTCTCAAGCGCAGTAGCGATTCCAGTTCGGCGGCAGCTTCGTCAAGGTGCGAGACGCCGAGCGCCATCGCCATGCGCTCGCGGCTTCCGAACAGGTTTATAACCACTGGAAATCCAGAACCGGCGACCTTCTCGAAAAGCAGGGCCGGTCCGCCGCGCTTGACCATCCTGTCGGCGAACTCCGCTATCTCCAACTCGGCGGAAACTTCCCGCCGCACCCTGAGCAGTTCGCCGCGGGATTCGAGCGCCTCCAGGAAACCTCGCAGATCGTCGAAAGCCATGGATTTCAATCCCCCAGTCCCGGCAGGGCGCGCAAGCGGGGAGTTGCGGGCAGCGCGCCGCGCCGTAAACGGAAAAACCGAGGATCGCACACGGGGATGCAGCCCTTACCAAATACGGGCCGCAGGAAACGCCTTCCCGTCGCCGGAATCCCTGCATCCGACTCGCCGCGCCATCGGAAACAACCGTTAAAATGCCCGGCGGTTCGAATCGGATTATTGTGCGGCTCGCCGGCGGCTCACGATACAGGCTCGGAACCGCGGCAGTGCTTTTCAGCTGCGCCGACCGCATCTTCGAGAGACTCATACAACTCGATCGGTTCCGGCAATTCTATCAGGTCGAGCACCTTGCGTACGGACCGTTTGACCGCTCCCAATACGAAGCGGCATCCCTTGTTCTTGCACTCGTCCCGAAAGCGTCCAAGCTCTCGCGCCGTTCTGCTGGACAAAGTCGTTATACATCCCAGGTCCAGAACTATGGCCCGCGGGCTTTGCTGGAGGAGGGTATTGAGCATATTGTTCAACGCGCCAATGTCGGCGACCAAGGAAGGGTCGTGGATGGAGGCTACCACGCCTCCTTGACCCGCGGTTTCGACGGTAACCAATATCCTATCGGTTTCTTCGGAGGACTTGCCGACTTCCCGCTCGCCTCCCGAGACCGCGGCTTCGCCGCCTCTATCCCCGGCTTCTTCAGCTTTTTTTTCAGTCTTACCTTCGATCTCCGCTCCCTCGCTATTCTCCTTCGGTTCCCTTTCGTCTTCCCTTTGCGTTCCGGACGCGGCGTACGCCTCCTTCCCGGTGATCGGCGCGTCTTCGCCCCCCAATCCTGGCGATAATTCCGTTTCGGCCTTCATTACGAGCGTTTCGGTGCTTCCCATGAGAAGCAAAGGTTTCATCGCTTCCACCTTCCGGCGTATCTCGTCAGACGAAGAGATGGGGGTACAGGCTTCCTGTATCTTGCGGAGGTCGGCGTATGTGCCGGTAGCAAGCGTTTCCCACTCGCCATCCGTAGTTATA
Organism: uncultured bacterium; assembly: GCA_937991785.1. Taxonomy (GTDB): domain Bacteria; phylum Planctomycetota; class SZUA-567; order H5-PLA8; family CALKMO01; genus CALKMO01. The sequence goes on from CALKMO010000350.1 coordinate 17,657, forward strand.
AGGCGCAGCTCCCATCCCGAAGTAAAGGGTTCGCACTGTCCAAGCACCACCTCGCCTTTGGAATCGAACTCGGGTGGTTTGGTAATAAGAAGGATGCGGCGTTCCAAGGGTCCGGGAACCTCCGATTCCGCTCGCGAAATCTAAAGCTTGCCCGAAGCAAGGAAAATTATCCTTTTGGGTCTATCTTGCAAGCGCCTTTTCATCGCCTCATGGGAAGATGGGGAGAGGGTGCATGGCCGTAACTGTGCGGATGCCATAGACAAGCGGAAAAGGCCGGGCGGTACGTTCGACGGCTCGGCATTGCGGCCACCCACCCTTCCGATGCCCTTTGCCTAGTCTATGCCCTCTTCCTCGGGAAAAGCCTCCTTAGGCAAAACCCTTCCCGAAAAGAGCGTCGGTGCCCGACGCAAAAAACTTTACGCAGTTACAGCCATGCACCCATGGGAAGTTGGGAAGAAAAACCGCTCCCAGGCTCGCGCCTTGGGGGGAGATACCCAAGGCGAAACGCCACGCTCAAAAAAAGAGCAGATCTTTAAAATGGCGCCTTCCGGCAAAAAAAGTCAAATCCTCGAAAAGGCAAGTTGTAAACCTTCGCGATGACGGCTCGGCGGTGTTAGCGAAGGGGAGTGCGAGA